>MGAF01000051.1 GCA_001789635.1 Candidatus Roizmanbacteria bacterium RIFCSPLOWO2_01_FULL_35_13
CAGAAAAATCAGTAATATCATCGGTAACCAGCGGAGAGGTCCGACCTGAGGAATGACCGAGGGAAGATGGGAAAGGGAAAAATAATTAAGTGTCAGTATTGCGGCAGTTCCAAGCAGGGCAAAAACATCAGACTTACTTATTTTTTTTATTAAGTAAAAGCAAAAAAAGTATTGAATTATATAGAGTAGCCAGACAATTGTAGGAATAAGGCTTAGTGGTAGTATTTTTAATTTATTTAATACTGCAAAAATTATGGGAGTAAGAAAAGCATAGCGGGATAAAATATCCGTATAAATTGTTTTACCCCGGGCAATCTCATAGCTTGGTCCGATAAAGTGTTCGTAGTCATGTCCGGTTAAGGGAAAGCCGGCATCAAAAGTAATTAATCCGAGAAGCAAAATTACAAATAAATAAAGCACTTTTCCCTTTAATAGTTTTCCGGAAGCAATCACCAGAGTTGAAATCAGACAATAAAAAAAGACGACAATAAAATAGACTGATTTATCCGCCCTGGGAAGATAAGGATCGTACTGATTACTTAGGGGATATGTTCCCAACATATAAAGAAAAAAAATAATAAGTATAACTAAGGAGAATAGTTTTAAGAAGAAAGACAGCTTGTCAATATTTTGAATTAATTTATGCGTGAAAATGATAAATAAAATAAAAAAGGCTGAGAGGAGAATATAAACCGGTATTTCAAACTGTTCCCCGGCCCCGGGTTGAGTAATAAACACTTCTTTAATGTGGGGTGGAAATAAGCTGTTTAAAATAAGAACGAGAGTGTTAAAAAGTATGACCCAGATATTAGTTATGAATAATAAGTAGATGGCAAAGCCCAATTTTGCAGTTAAATTTTTCATGGCTTTTCAAATATAATCGTCAAGGGCACTCCGAATCGTTGTATTTCATGAATTTTTTTGAATCCGGAAAAATAGGTTTGATCCTGATTCCAGCGAGTCCAGCAGATGCCGTAATCTATACTGTTCAAGTCAACGGACCAGATCATATTGGGTGTAAAATAATGAGTTGAGGAAAACATATCCCCGCAAGCATAAATTTTATATATTTTATCTTTTTTTATCCTGTTTGCCTTAAGCCATTCGACAGCTTCTTTAAAACCGGCTCCGTAATAGTCGGTTTCAAAGCGGCCATAAGCTCCGGGTAATCCGCCAATCAATTCGTTGAAATAAATATATTCGTATGGATGAAGCCGGATCATATCTTTTACCACCAGTAAACCGTTTATGACAGCAAAAAGAATTAATAAGCCTGAAATAAGTTTGTTGTTAATTTTAGTTATTAATTCTATAAAAGTTATTGTCGCCAAAAATGAAATAATCACAACTAAAAAAAGATAATGACGCAAGCCTTCATAAATGGTTGGTTTTAATAAAAAATAAACAAAGGTGTGTAGTGAGAAGGCAATAAAAAACAATAAAAATAATTTAATCGTCCATAGTTTTCTGATCATGAATCCGGAGATAAGAAATAGTGTCAAAATAAAAACAGGCGTAGTGACTCCAATCCAACCGGGAAGATAATACCAGGGCAATCTTGTACTGATTAAATTCTGTCCGAAAGTCAGTATGGGATCTTCATGCGGATATTTTGTTGAGAGACCTATTGTATCAATAAGATGATTTAGAGGGTTGGTCCCGAAATTGGGCCAGATAAACATTGTTACTAAAAAGGCAATTGCAAATATAAATAAATATGAATAAATATTTTTTAATACGAATTGTCCGAAAGTTTTTAATCTTTCTTTCTTTTCTGATATAAAAAAAATGTAAAGATCAAAAATAAATAAGATTAAGTACAAACTAAAACCAAGTATGCGGAAGTTCTGGCTTAAGCCAAAAAGCACACCCAGCAGACCTATTTTTAAAACAAGTGATTTTTTAATAGAACAAAAATAAATAGCTGCCAGACTGCAAAAAAATACAACCGCAAAAGATATGTCTTTAACATTAGTCGGTATATCGCCGGAAAATCTAGGTGTTAAAAAGAGGAAAACCGGTCCCAAAATTGCGTATTGTTGTTTTTTGTACAGCTTAAACAACAATAAATAAGCAGCCAAAAAAATGGGCAGGGCAAAAAACAGGTTTAACAAATTATATATTTCATATGAACCGGAAGGATTGAGAAAAGAGAGTGCGGCCGGATAAAAAACATTTACTTTAACATCACTAAGCGGCACTACTCCGGCATAATCCTGATCGGGAACCGAAAGTAACTGTTTTTTGAAAGCATCGCCGAATTCATACATGTCAAATTCGTCATAAGTAATTCCAAAGTGCTTGTAAGTCAATAAAGAAAATATGAGATAGAAGCAAATAAACAGAATAAATAAAAAATGTTTTTTCATTTCATAAAAGCTTGCAAATTAAGTCGTATGCATGCAGCATAAGCTTTTTTCAAGATCGGTTTCATTTTTATATCTTCCTGTTGGAGGCGTTTTAAGCCAAATCCGTAGGCAGATTTTTTAAAATTGTTGACTACTGAAGCAAGTCGTCTTTCACAGGAAATTTGTTTTGCCGGCTTGATTAAGAAAAAGAAAAAGAATATCCAGGAAAAAACGATGCAGGCTATAAAGACTAAAATCGATTTTATTGATTTAAAGTTAAAGGTTAATCTGAGGTAGTTTTGCAGCAGATATTTGAGCAGAAGATAGACCGTGAGGCTGATAAAAAAAGACTCGAGCCAGTTTCCTTCATGTTCATAATTTACGGCAATTTTGTAATTAATTTTTTCAGGTGTTCTTAAAACATCCTGGGTATCATTAATTAAAGAATACTCGCAAAGTTTGCGGATATCTTTATCGGATATCGAGTCAGGTTTACGGTCAAGTATATGGATCAGATTTGGTCCGATATCATAGGATGCATTGTTTTTATTACAGATGACTTTAGTTTTATTATGGTCAATAAACTGATAGGGTTGGAAAATATAAAAAAGAAATAAAGCAGCAGCTAACAGGATTACCTCAACAATAATATTTAAAATGAATAAAGATTTTATTTTCATATCACAAGTTGGTTAGTCAATGCTATGTATAACTTATTTCAAATCAATCAGTTTTTGTTGTTTAGGCATTGTTGATACAGATTGTTTTTAATACTGTTAATGTAATCGTCCTCTTCGGGTAGCGGGATAACGCCAAGATAATAGGCGGCTTCTTTGACGTTATCGATTTTGATATTTATTTTGCGCCAGCAATAAAGTTGAGTCGCAGGCTTTTTCAGCAATAGGAAAAAAATCAGTATAGCAAGTATAAAAGTAAACAATACCCGTAAAATTTTTTTATTCATAGTTTTTCAGCTTCGGCAATGCATAACTGACTAGTGCAACTTTTTTGAACATATTTGATATTACAACTATTTTCAATTTCTTTTAGAACCAGAGGTTGCCAGGCATAAAAAGCTTTTGAGAAAAGCTTACTATCCAGACAGGATTTAAACAGTCTGCATTCTCCGGCTATTTTTTGCGGACAGATTTTTTTGGCTTTGGCGGTTGATTTTTCCAGATCTTTTTTAGTCAGGATGTTCACCAGGGAATTGTCAGTTAAAAGCGTATTTTTATCCGTCAGGTAAAGCAGGTAAGTATCGTCTCCCGAGATAATTAGGACATTTTTTTCCGGTAGTTCACGTTTGATCAAACCAATTTCGATTTGGTATTTTTTCCTTAAAATTTCATCCATTTCGGGCTTAAGAATATTTCCTGAACGAAATCTCTGCATTCTGATTTTGAACGACTGAACGAGTGCCTCTGTCCGATTATAAAGAGGGAAAAGAATGAAAAATATGGTAGTCAGAAATAAAATTACAATTTTAAGTTTTGTCCGGTGAATTTCGCGATAGATCATTCCGAGGGTCAGAAAGATCTGAAGGAGAATGAATATGGAGATGGTATAGAGTTCGGCAGGATGGCTTCTACCAACAAAATATATCGAAGCAAATAGCATAAGGTTTGCTGAAAAAAGAAGTAATTGAGTTAAATTCTGTAAAAAAGTAGATTCTGTCACTCGTGATCCCTTCTCTGCTGCGAGGCTCTGTGCGAAATCCGCACAATCCGCTTCTCGCAGAGTTACCTCACTCGTGACACCTACTTTTTTATTTTTAAAAGCTGTTTTTAAAAAATAAATAATTGAGGCAAAGTAGAACAGTATGGTTAGCCAGAAATAATTTTTAAATTCCAGAGGAAGCATTCCGAAACCTGAACCAGCGTACTGCCTGATTTTTACAAAGATGGAAGGAAAATCAATTAGTTTGTATCCCAATATCAAATGTACTATTTGGATCATAGTAAAGATAGCAAGTAAAGAAAAAAAAAGTGAAAAAAGTGAGCTTAACACTTTTTTCAACGGAAGCAGTTTTGTCAGCCAGAAGAAAAAAATAGTTGCTAAATAAGCCAACAATAATTCTATGCCCGAATCGATCATCCAAAAAGCTAAAAGTGCAATACAAAATATTACTTTATAAGAAGTTATATCTTTCACCTTGGAGAGTAAAAATAAAGTTGTAATCAAGGGAAGCCATCTTAAAGGACCGGATTGAGGATAATCAGTCGGTATTACCCGGACCGTAAAATAATTTATGGTAAGAATTGACAACAGACCGATAAGCGCCCAAATAAGAGAGCCGCTCTGTCTATAGATCAGATAAAAACAAATGTAATATTGCATGAGTAAAAGTAACCAAATTAATATCGGCAGATAGGAAATTGGCAGAAAGACCAGTCTAGATAAAGCCGTAAGGAATAAGATGGAAAGAAAGCCGTATTGCGAGGAAATTTCCGTATAGATAGTTTTCCCACTGGCAATTTCCCGAATCGGACCGAAAAAATAGGAGTAGTCAACTCCGGAGATCGAAAAACGGGGAGGAAATGTAAATATTCCGAGTGCCAGAATAATACCAAAGTGCAAAATAATAGTTTTAAACCGGGATTTAACTAAAATTTTCTTGAGTAGCAAGATCTCGGTTGAAAATGCCGTTATCGTGACCAGATAGATTAATAAATAGGGAAGGTTGGGAAAAAAGTCGCCGGTAACTTTTAGGGGATATGGTCCAAGATTAAATAAAAATACGAGGATTAGAAAAGTAACAAAAGTGTATTGGATTAATCGGTTAAGTCCCCGCAAATAGCTCTCGGTTTGTTTATGAGTAAAAAATATTAGCAGGACAATTAAAAACGTAATTAAGAGATATAAAATAATCTCAAATGGTTCCGGACTAACGCCTAAGATTAAAAAATCCGTTGGCGGTTGTTTGGGAAATAATAATCGGAAAATTTGCAGAATTCTGGTATAGGCATAGATCCAAATATCTGTAAAAAACAAGGTTTGTATAGTAGCAATGATCATATTTTTTTAAGCAGTTTTATTAAAAAAGTGATAATAGTTAATCCGGATAAATAAGTAATAAAGCCAAGGAAAATAGCGTCAAGCCAACTTGATTCCGTGATATAAACAGGATAAAAATTATAATTTTTTTCAGGAGGAGTTTTAAGGCTATCGCTGTAGTCTTTAATCAGACCATATTCACAGAGTTTCCGGGCTTTTTTATCATTGAAGTTATCTAAAGATTGGTTAAAAGTATAAATCAGGTTGGGACCAATCTCAAACCTTGCTTTATTTTTGCTACAGATTAAATAGGAATATTTGTTGTCTACCAAGGTAAACGGCGCGTAAATAATAAACACAATAAGTGCTAAAGAGATAATAATGGAGTAAATCAAGATTGAAATCAAAACAGGAATAAACTTGATCATAGATTATCTGATATGGCAATACATAGTTTATTTGTGCACTCCACCGGCGAGTATTTCACCCGGCATTTATTTTCAATTTCCTGCAAGATGAATGGAGCGGTATAAAAATCCTGCTTAGTATAGGAAGTAAAGTCGGAACAACGTTTGTAGATTGTACAGTCAACAGCTATTTTTTTCGGACAGACTTTAACTACATCTTTAATTGCAAAATCCATCCCAGTTTTTGTATCAACTGCGGCTTGGGGATTGACGCGTAAAAGATTTTTTTTATTCGAAACAATTAAAAGATAAGTATCGTCACGGGATAATATCAAAGCCTTGGGTTGCGTCAGATTTTTTGCAATCAGTTTTTTTTCCGGGGCAAAAAAGCTTTCGATTTTTTCCTGAGTTTCAGCCGGCAAAATTAAACCCGATTTAACTTTGTTAATCTTAAGCAGAGTTTGTTCCGCAAAACTATATTTACGTTGATAGGCGGGATAAATTATAAAAATAATAAATATGGATGAATAAAAAATAATTTTTGAAGATGAGTTTAGTTTGACAGAAGTAAGAAACAATCCTAAAAGCAGAAATAAATTTAGAATAGCCAAAATCGAAAGATCCAATAGATTCGCCGGGTGACTTCTACCGACGAAATAGAATGAATTAAATAAAGTTAAGTTTGCACTAAGTAGAATCATCTGGTCAATAATTTCGTATTTTCCGCGCATAAAGACAGCTATTATTGAAGAGAAAAAAATTAGGATAAAAATCCAAAAAAAGTCATTCCCGGATAGAGGTATAAAAGTAAGTCCCAGCGAACCATATTGACGTACACTGGCAAACATCTGGAGATAATTGATAAGCTGGTATCTGAAGGCAAAATGAACTAAATTAAGCAGAAGAAAAACTCCTATCAGGCTTCCGGTCATGATTAATACTGAGGCGATTAATTTTTTAAAATTTAAATATTTTCCCAACCATAATAAAAAGAGAGTTGCTCCCAACGCCAAATAAATTTCAATTCCAGTATCGATTATCCAGAAACTAAAGGCGGCCGGGGCAATTAAAAAACGTCGGGAAATGATGTTCTTAGATCTGCTTAAGATAAAAAGAAGAAAAATCGAGGTTAATCTTCGCATCGCGGAATATTGGGTAACAGCGATTGGGCTAAGTGGATAGCAGAAGTAATTAATAGTAATAGCCGTAAATAGAGCCATTAATGCCAGAGGTAGGGAGCGGCCGGATTTATAGACTAGATAAAAGACTATAAAGTATTGGATAACGAACATAAACCAGACATAAATTGAAAGCTGAGATAGCTGAAAAAGTCCTAATTTATTAAGCGCCGAGAAAAAAAGAATAGCAAAGAAACCGTAGTCCGAGTTCATATTGGTGAAAATTGTCTTGCCTTTAATTACATCCCAGATCGGGCCTAAAAAAAAGCTATATTCATAAGCTAAAATCGGGAATCCGGGTTCAAAAATAAAAAAGGCAATTAAGACTAAGATCAATGTATAAAGCAAGAGTTTAAACCAGCTTTTTTTTGGAAATAATTTTTCAATAAAGATTGCCTCAATGACAATTACCGTTATTAATAAGACATAGACAAAGATGAATAGGTTGTAAGTTATATTTTCTTTAAAGCTTAAACTGTCCGGTAAGACGTTTGCCAAAGGGAATGAACCCAATCTGCCGATAAATATTACCGCTAAACAAATGAACAGAGTTAACTTGAGATAGATATTTAGATGATCAGATTTGATAAGGCGGAGTAATGTTTTACGGAATAAGATGATAAAAAAAGAAAATGTAAATGATAATAAGACATACAGAGGAATTTTAAAGGGTTCGGGATAGACTGCGGCTTCACGATAAAATAACTCTGAAATGATTGGAGAATAGAGAAAACTGAATTGGTCCAAGAGAAAATGAAAAATAATTATCCAGACGTTAGTAACTGCTAAAACCAGGATAGATACATTAATTATTAAGGCATTCATTGTAAAGGTTGGTAAGAAATTTATTAACTTCATGATTTACTTCTATTTTTTCGTCTGCACTGTTTTTTTTAACTGATTGCCTGAATTTATAAAGTTTAAAAGCGGTTTGTTTGTTGCAATAGGTTTGAATTGTCAAATGTTTAAAAAAAAGTTGAAATAATATTAAAGAAAGAAAAAATACAATAATAAATGTAAAAATATGGTTAAGTTTCATGATTTAAAAAGTTCGGTGATTATATTGAATAATGATTGGCCAAAAAAGCTGGATTTGAGCTTAAGTAATTTACCCATTGATTCGAGTAATGCTGATCCAATAACAAAAGTCAGCAAAAAAACAAAAATTACATTTAGCCAGCTTGAATCTTGGAATACAACCGGTAAAAATTCATAGTTAACTGAGGCAGGGGTTGAGTAACTATTGTTATAGTCGCTGATTATTTTGTATTCACAGAGTTTCCTGGCTTTAATATCGTTAAAAGAGTCGAGTTTATCATCCAGAGCAAAAATGTAATTAGGACTGGTTTCATAGCGTCTGCCATCGCTAAAGCAGCTGATATATGAATGGTCGTTGTCAACATATTTGAACGGCATAAAAAATAGCGATATAGAGAAAGATAAGGTAATAAGAAGACTATAAATTGATATATAAAAAAAAGTTCTCATTAATTTTGATATGCGATACAAAGCTTCTCCGTGCAAATCTGCGGTGAATATTTTATCTTGCACTCTTTTTCTATATGTGTAAGCAATTGTGGTTGGATATTAAATCCGGCGATAGCTGTAAATGGCCTGCTATTTTGACACTTGTTAAATAAAGTGCAATCTGCAACTATTTTTTTTGGACAAGCTTTATAGACATCTTTAAGTGAATAATTCATATCTTTGTCAGTCAGGATAGTAAATTGGGTGTTATCGTACATGTAGTTTTCTTTTCCCGTAAGATAGAAAAGATATGTGTCGTCAGAGGATAGAATAACAATTTTATTTTCCTGCATATTATCTTTAATCATATTGACTTCTTTTTGATAATAGGAGTTTAGTCCGTACCACCAAGCTCTAACCAGAATATGTCCGGTATTATATTCCTTAAGTTTTAGTTTGAGCAGATTAGTTATCGCTTCCTGTCTCTGGTAAAAAGGAAAGGCAACAAGAAATATAAAAACTAAAAAATAAAAAATAAAAGATAATCTGTTTTTGAAAACAAGCGAGATAAGAATAAGGAGATTTAGAAGCGGAAAGATGCTGATGTGAAAAAGATTGTGAGGGTGGCTTCTGCCGACAAAGTAGACAGAAGCAAAAAGGGAAAGATTTGCCGAGAACAAAAGCAAACTGTTCTCGGAATTTCCAATTTCCAATTTCCAATTTCTAAAGAAATATATTATTGATGCAAAGTAGATTAGAGGAATAAACCAGAAATAGGTTTTGGTATCCATAGGAAGCATGCCGAAACCGGCTGAGCCGTATTGTTTCAATTTGGAAAAAATTAAGATTGGATTTATAAATTGATAGTTAAAAATAAGATGAATTACATTTATTAGGGTAAAGATCCCAACCAAAAATAATATCAGCAACAATATTGAAGTTAGAAACTGTTTTAGATTGATTTGTTTACTTAACAGCAAGAGGAATAATGTGGTTCCATAGGCTAAGCTCAAAAAGATACCACTGTCAAGGACCCAGGTGCTGAGCAGCGCAATCAAAAAAATAAAAAGTTTTGAATTTATTTTTTTAATTTTTAATAATAGAAACACGCTTACAATAAGCGGTAGCCAGCGGAAGGGGCCGACCTGCGGAGCTTTTGCAGGTAGATGATAAATAGATAAGTAATTAACAGTAATAAGGGAGAATAGGCTGATTAAAGCAAGAGGAATGGATTTGCTGACTTTGTAGATAATAAAAAAAAATACGAAATATTCAACTATGTAAAACAACCAGACAATGATAGGTAAATAGAGGGCGCTCATGATATTTAATTTCTGCAGTAAAGCTAAGATCAGAATAGAAACGAATCCGTATTGGGAAGAAGTTTGGGTATAGATTGTTTTACCGTTCACTATCTCCCAGACTGGCCCGAAAAAATAGGAGTAATCATGACCATAGATGTCAAAATGAGGATCAAGCGTAATAAAAGCAATTATCAGTAAAACTATTGAAAAAACGAGCGATAATAGAATTTTGCTTTTTTTAAGAATAGGGCTTAAGAGGTATGCTTCGACAATAATAAAACCGGCTGAAGCCATACTGATAGCAAAAAATATAAAATAAATAAATTGCTTTTCGCGGCCGGGTTGAGGATAGACATCATGCGCCATCGGGTAGGAGCCAAGATTGCTAAGAAATAGGAGTATCAAAAAAATGAGAGAAAAATATTTTATTGTGTCATTCTGGAGACCCCTCACTGACTTGGTGAGGGGGAATCCAGAATCGTTATTAAGCTTTAATTTGTAAAGTAAAAAAATAACAGTTACACAAATAAAAGATAGTCCTAAATAAAGAAGTATTTCAAAAGGTTCCGGCACTGCTCCGGCTCTGATAAATTGATTTGAGGCTTCAGAAGGGAATTTTGAATTGAGTAAAAAGAGTAAGTTATTGTATAACAGGATAAAAATATTAGAGATAAGAAGCGCGAGAATAAACATTAATATATATTACCTGATTTTACACTTGGATTTGTCAATTCTCGGTCGCTACCAGATCACCAAAAGGATCAGTTGGAATAGGAATATCAAACGAGTTATTAGTTATTAGATATTTGTTATTAGGTAAGAACATTTGCTGTAAACGACTTAAAATATATTTAGCAGAAAGAAAACGCATGTTATCGAGTTTGACACTAATGTTTGTAAGTCCTGCTAATTCCAGGGTTTTTTCAAGAGTTGTTTTATTAAAGAAAATATAGTGGCTGGGTTCAGAATAGACGCTCCACTTTGCTCCCATTATTTTTCGAAGTGGAGAATCGTTATTAGGAGTTGTTATAAGAATAACCCCCTTAGGTTTAATAAGTTTTTTAGCTGATTGTAATAGAGACACCGGATTTTGTATATGCTCAATGACTTGGAAGAGGCTAATGCAGTCAAATTTATTTTTAGATTCTGGACGCGCTCGTCCCTCGCTTACCAGAATGACGTCATTCTGGGGAGGAGTCCCTCTAAGCGGGGCGACGACTCCAGAATCGTTGCTACCTTTAATCAATTCTTCAATGGTTGAAAGTTTGCAGTTGAGCCCTTTCTTTCTACAAATCTTAATTGCTTCTTTATTAATATCGATCCCAAGATAAGGTATTTTTTCCGCCTCCAGAACTTCTTCAAAATTCCCCCATCCGCAACCAATGTCTAAAATTTTAGGCTTATCCACTTTAATTAAACGTTTAATCGAAGTGAGTTTGTTTAGGAAGTAGGATTGGTTAAATTTATTCGGTTCATTGGAAAAGTATTCTTTACCATATGTATTATCTTCTTTAGTTTTTTCCGCCACAATTAATCCGTCATTTTTACAGTGGAGGATATTTTTGGTTTTTAATGAATAAATCTTTTCAAAATTATTTTTTTTACAGATTAAACAAAGCATTCATTATTTTATCAATTCTCGGAATTTTACATATTATTTTCATTACAGATTGGTATAATTAGATAAAAATATGGCAACCGCAAATCAAGAATTTTCCAGATATCTTCAATTTGTTCGTAAAACAAATGGTTTTTCGCAATATCAGCTAACATTGAACGCTGGATTAAATCCAAGTCATATAAATAGAATGGAAGCTGGTAAAAGAAATCCTCCTAAAAGAGAAAATGTAGGTAAAATTGCCGAAGCTTTGAATTTGGATATAAAAGCTACAGCTTTACTATTTATTGCAGCAGGTTATGTTCCAAATCCTCCTTACAATACTATTGGGGAAATGCACATTTTACAAAAGTATCTTAAATATTTTTTAAATGAAGAACAATTACATGGGAGGGATATAAATTATCAAGCAGAATAGCTTTTATTTTGTCTTAATAGTCTAGAAGCGTTTTAGAATTATTTTTCTCTTTTAGTTACTTTATAATTCTTCTTTTTATCACGTAGAATAAATTTCTTATTATCCTCTGACTCATCAAGTGATTCATATAACAATAATTTAATATAGGTTTGATAGGGAAGGTCTCTTTGGTGGGCTTTTAGTTTTAGACGTTCGATTAGATCATTGGTTAGACGAATTGTTATTGGGCGGCTTGAAAGTCGCAGGTTTGGAAAACGAACTCTTTTGGCTTTAGACCAATCAACATATTCTGTAGAATCATGGGTTTGCCACCATTCTCTTTCTTCTTTTTCGGTTTTAAAATAGGGAATTTTTTTAAGATTTTTCATAAAGTCTCCTTTCTTTTTGATTTGCTATCCTTATAGAAATAATCCTAATTTTACTTTTTCTTAGTGTAAAAACTGCAAAAAGTATTTTGATTCCACTTATACCTAAAGCGTTATAGCGTTTTTCAACCTGTGAATGTTTTATATCTTCCAGAAATAAAATATTCTGGTCCAAAAATAATTCTTCTGCTTCTTTTATTGTTATACCATGTTTTTTAAAGCTTTTATCTATATTAGCTTCGTCCCATTCGAATTCAATTATTTTTCCAAAATCAATCATCTGTACATATATTACATGTACATTATATTTATGTCAAACGGATTTTAATATTCACTTGCAAAGAAGAAGAAGAAGTAAAATAGGCTCTAAATATGAGTTCTGCTGTAATAAAGGAGGGCGATAAAATTTTATATACGTTCTCACATGAAGATTTTCTTCATAGAACAGGTGTAATTTCACTTAATGGGCTGCTTCGTTTTAAAGATACGTTATTAGATCAATTAAATGGTTATAGATCGATAAGTCTCATTCACTATTTTTATCGTTCTAATTATCCATTAACTTTAAGTGTAGAAGGAGTTTTAAGAGCAGAAATTGCCGAGGGTAGAGACAATGAAATAGCAGTTTCCGAATTTAAAAATGGAGAGAAAGGATTTCAATTAATAGCAACAGGTATTAGAGTTTTACACCTTGGGGATTAAATTGGAATTGCTTTATATAGTTTTACAAAACCGGAACTAAAAACTTCCTTTAAAAATTTATATTTATTAATATCTTCAACTGATTTTTCCCCAGTACCAGAAAGCTTATCGCTTTCGGTACGGGGCAGCGGTTTTTCCTGCGGATTTAAGTAAGTATAGTAATTAATTCTCCCGGAGTGACAATCTGGAAATCCTTCACTTTATTTTTAATTGATAGTAGGTGTTTTTTGTCAAGTGTCACAAGAAAATGAGCCGTACTTTCTAATGTTGATGCGATAACATGAATATCTCCTTTATCAATAACAATTGAGCTGAAGCGATTAATTAATTTTGGGGAGGGTTCAGAAATAATATAAAATCTTTTTTCAAGAAAATCGATAATCTGACTCTGATTCCGAGAAGTTTTTACTTGGTGTTTTAGCACTTCGTTGACAATAATATTACTTATTATGGCAGTGATCCTTTTTTGTTTAGCACAATCAAGAAGTTTGGCTGAACCGCCTTTTGGGGAGCGAAGACCGGCAATAATTACAGAAGCGTTGAAAAAAACGATTACCTGGACAAATTGCTTTTTCATTTTAGCAAACCTTTTTTCTTTAGTTTTTTGGTTTCTTTCGCGTCAAGCGCAAGAAATTCTTTGATTTCTTCTTTAGTATAAGTTCGTACAGGATAAGGTAGGGTTTTTAAGGGTTCAAGATAGAGTCTGCCTTTTTCTACCCTGAGCCTAAGTATACTTTTTTCTTCGAAATTAAGAAAATCCCGCATCTTTTTGGGTATGGTAATAAGACCTTTTGGTTGTAATTTGACAAGTTCCTCTTGTACTTGAGTTTGTTGCATAATTTTTTCCTAATTTCTAACTTTCTTGATTATAGAAAAATTATATAAAGTTGTCAACTTTCAATTTTCGCTTGCAAAGAAGAAGAAGAAGAAGTAAAATCGGAAAATAAAATTATGTCATCTGTCGATATTAAAAATCCAAACGGAGAGAGGGTACTTTCAATTACGGAAAGAGATTTTAGTTTACAAATGCAAGGGATAGTCTCTATTGCTCACTTGCCATTTGCAGAGGGGACTGTGGGTGCGGCAAACGGATTTAGAAAAATTGGCGTAAGACATGGCAAGCATGATCATGACGATGCGTATCTGGATGTTGACGGAGTTCAACAAGAACCACTGTCAGAAGGATCAGAAGCACATCTATTAGTATCATATAAACGATTAAGAGATGGCGGTAAAGCCATAGATACTGGTTATACTCTTCTTCATACCAAAAGTTAATTCGATTACTGATTTTTGTTTTTCCTGCGTGCTAAATCAAACAGCCGCTTGACAATGTAATTTACATTATGTACTATTTAGTACATATATGTACAATTATTCGGCTGTTGACATTTCGGAGGCCAGAAAAAATCTATCCAAGTTGGTTGATAAAGCATATTTAACAGGGGAAATCTTTATTTTACTGAAAAGAAATATTCCTTTGGTTAAGATCTCAAGAGTTGATACAGATGTAATTGCGGCAAAAGAGGAGAAAAAAATCGATCTTTCATTATTTGGTGTATTTAGAGATAAAAGAAGTTCCGCAGTCTCTATAGCTTCAAATCTAAGAAAAAAAAGTTGGAAAAGACTTTAGTTTATGCTTGTTGATACTAGTATATTTATTGATTTTTTCAGAGGCAATGGTAAAGCGAAGAATTTCTTTGAGAAAAAGAGGAATTATTCAACTTCTGTTTTGTGCGTGATGGAGGTGATAGCCGGATTTCCAAAGTTATCGGACAGGGAAAAGTTTGAGGACTTCTTAACAAAAGCAGGGATTAAGTTTTATTACGTGAATGATCTAATTTCGAAAAGAGGCTTTGAATTATTCAAAGTCTATCATCTTAAGGCGGGAATAAGTATTCCCGATGCTTTGATTGCCGCTACCGCAATGATCTATAGAGATGTTTTAGTTACTCTAAATATTAAGCATTTTCGCTCAATAAAAGATCTTTCGCTGATGAAACCATATTGAAAAATTATTTCCGCTTGTCCACCATAACTTAGCACTCGCCTTTCCCGCCTGCAACGCTATGCGTAGCATTGCGGGCAGGTCAGTTCTATTCGAACACGGCTCGTGCTGCGTTTATTGGCGGAACGTCAAACGTTCCAGCCAAGTTTAACTTGGCGGACTGCGAGGAAAATAACAGATTAGTGTAAATTTTAATTTTCCTCTTGCAAAGAAGAAGAAGAAGAAGTAAAATAGGCTCTATTCTATGTTTAAAATTACTATTACTCAGGGAGAGAAGATAGTCGGTGAAATTATACCCGAAGATTTTATTATCAATTCAGGAATGTATCCTATTGGATTTTTAAGTTTTGGGACTTCAACTTTAGATGGGCATATGGTACGAGATACAGTAAGACTTGTTTGGGGATTGAATTATAATATGCCTGTATATTTACATGATATGAATGGCTCCAATCCTATTAATCATAGGGAATCGAAACAAATAACTGTTTATGAAGATCCTATTAGGTCAAATAAAATAGTGAATTCAGGATATAGCGTAAGTAATCTGAGAGTTGACGATTGAATTAGTTAATTGCATAGATAATAACTAAATTTGAACGGAGATCTTCCTTTAAGAAATCATATTTTTTAATATCTACAACTGATTTTTCGCGTTCCTGTGGGCCGTACAATATGTAACTGATATTTTCTTCTTTTAAGAATTTTTTTGCATCTTTTTCTTCCATAGTTCCGGAGTAAAAAGTTTCCAGTTTTTTTACACGCTCATCGTAGTGTGGAGTTTCGGGATTGTGGCCGAGATAGACAAAGTTACCGGAATAAGCCGGAATATAATTACCGGCGTAGATATGCGAAAGAACAACCTCTTCGTTTTTTGTATTTTTATCGAGCCAGATAAAAGCGTTAAACATATCTTTTAGAGGATACATGACCTGTGGAGGATAGGGAACAAGCGGCTGGCCCGCAACTACGCGCTGATGAATAAAATCTGTCTGCGCTTTGATAGAAAAGTAGGATTGAGCTAGCCCTAAGGCAACTATTGGAATAATTATTATTAAAGAAATAAAAAATTCGCTAATTTTTGACAGATTCTGCCGAGAAATTCCTTCTCGCAAATGCTCGAACCAGGAGAGACTGGAAAAATTCTGCGCGTTTGCGGGATCCCTTCCTTTCTCGCCACCTACCAAAAATTTACCCATTGTCTGCGTCAATTGATTTAAAAAATAAACCGAAAGAATTGCAAGTGGAATATGGTTGGCAGTTTGAACGAAGCGGAGTTCTGACTGGAGAGGGAATTTTTTGAAAGCAAATATTGCTAAGAAAGCACCAAGAATCCAAGAAATAAGAGACAAAAGTTTTTGTTCTTTTTTAAGCAGGACAACTAAAGCTCCTAGAATTCCGGTAAAAAAGACAGGTCCCAGAGCCAGGATGTATTCTTTGACGTTAACCGGATAGCGGTTAAATTTGTCAAAGTCTACAAGACTTTTCCATGGGTAGTCCGAAGTAACGTATTGAAAGTAAAGAAGGGGAATGGCTGAAACTAAAAATAAAATTAGAGTGAAATAGATATTTGATATTAGATATTGGATATTGGGCTTCCAGATAAACCTAATTAAATGATAAAGTATCCAGGAAATTAGAAATAAAAGACCGGAGGCTGGGTGGATGAAGAAGGAGATAAATAAAATAAAATAAATAATTATCAATTTCCAATTACCAACTCTCAATGAATTTTCAATTCCAGATTTTTTAAACTTTTTAACATTAAGATTTGATTGAGTGTTGGATATTGGATGTTGAGAGTTAAAATACTTAGTCATAAGAATACTTAAGACAGAAATAATTATGTAGTTGAGCGTGTAATGAGGGATATAGCTTATGCGCTTCAAGACATCCAGTTCCTGCCACCAGGACATGTGCATTCCGATCCAGGTAGATCCTTGATATTGATAAAAAACCGGCCAGCTCGCAGCAAAGAGGGAAAGTAAAACACCAATAAAAGCCCAAAATGGTTTTTTAATAAAGTAAAAATTCAGATAAATAATTGTGAAGACCCAAAATACACTGACAACCGTTCTTAATAAATGGAAAGTCAGTCCGGGAGATAAATGGATTAATCCGCCGAACTTTCCGGATAAAAGATAGAGCATCTGGAGAAAAATACCTTTTTGATTCGTATTATTGTCGTACTTATCTACCACACTCCATCCTCCTTCCATTCCCTGCCTGATTTTGGAAAGATAGACATTATAGTCATATGTGTACATATGCTCTGCAGGAGTCATAACGCGGTCAGCTGGCAAAAGATTGGCAATTGAGGCTTCATAAAAGTTTGGAATATAGCTGGAAAAGAGAAAAAGAAAAGAAATTACAAAAGTTAAGACAAGCCAAATATTTTTTTTCATTTGCAAAATAATTATTTCATTATAATATAGAGCAATGGTTAAGATAGGAGTTGTTGGATATGGCTATTGGGGGCCAAATTTGGTCAGGAATTTTTTTTCATTACCTAATTGCATAGTAAAAACAGTAGTTGATTTAAAAACCGATAGACTTTCGGAACTAAAAAAACTTTATCCTTCAATTAAGACAACAACAAAAATGGAGGAAGTTTTGCTCGATTCTGAGATTGATGCGGTTGTTGTGGCAACGCCGGTATCAACTCACTTTAAACTGGGAAAAAAAGTTCTCAAAGCCGGTAAGCACCTTCTTTTGGAAAAGCCAATGACCACCTCTTTATCCGAAGCCTCAAAACTTATTAAGTTGGCCAAAAAAAGAAAAAAAATTTTGATGGTCGATCATACCTTTCTTTATACAGACGCGGTGCAAAAAATAAAGGAATTAATTGAAGATGGAGAAATTGGAAAACTACTTTATTTTGATTCGACAAGAACAAATTTGGGACTATTTCAGTCAGATGTGAATGTACTTTGGGATTTGGCAGTCCACGATATCTCAATCCTTTTATTCTTAATTAAAGAAAAACCTTTATCGGTGCAGGCCAGTGGAGTCTCACATACGAAGAATAAACTTGAAAATATTGCTTTTTTAATGATGAAATATCCCTCAGGGTTTATTGCTCATTTTAATTCTTCCTGGAGCTCTCCGGTTAAAATACGCTTGATTCTGATTGGCGGAAGCAAGAAAATGATCGTATACAATGATGTTGAGCCGACAGAAAAGATAAAAGTCTACGAGTCAGGATTTAAATTTATTAATAGTAAAGACCCAAGTAGGGTCCGGATCGATTATCGTATCGGGGATATTAATATTCCGAAGATTGACTTAAAGGAGGGGTTAAGTAGTATGGCTAAAGATTTTATTTCTGCAATTATGTATGATAAAAAACCGATTTCGAATGCTCAATTCGGCTTGGAGGTCGTGAAAATTTTAAGTCTGGCTCAGGAGTCGCTTAAAAAGGGAGAAAAGCCGGTATTTTATAAATAATTTTCTTATTTTGGTAGATTCTGTCGAAAAATTTCTTCCTACAAGTGCTCGAACCCCGCCAGCTGGCGGGGAAAAATTCTGCGCACTTGCGGGATTCCTTAATTTTTCGCCACCTACCAAAATTAAATTTACCTCGTTTTCATTTAATAAATGCCAAATATTCATAATTTCATGATTATGAAAATAAAAAATAATATTAAAATAAATAAAACTCCGCAATTTTCACTAATTCTTACCTGCTTTAACGAAGAAGACAATCTGAAAAAGACCGTGGAAGATTCTTTGCTGGTAATGGGAAAATATTTTAAAAGATTTGAGATTATAATTGTTGAAGATAAAAGCAAGGACAGGAGTCTTCAGATTGCAAAAAGTTTGGTAAAAAAATATCAAGAAGTTACGGTTATTGAAAATTCGATTAATTTCGG
>MGAF01000052.1:0-1049 GCA_001789635.1 Candidatus Roizmanbacteria bacterium RIFCSPLOWO2_01_FULL_35_13
AGCCTTTAGTCTTCCAACATACAAAATAAGCGGAATGTTGCTTTTTTGTGCAGGTTTATATCTCTCGAGATCGACTCCGTTATAAATAATGATCGGCTCAACTTTTGTCAGCTCTTTTTCCAGTATTTCTTTTTTAGAAGAAGGAGATACGGTAATAGTCTGAATATTTTTATAGACAAAAGGCATCAGTTTCAGCTCCAAGGCTTCAGCCAACCAGGAAAATGGCGGCCTTAAACTTTTCCGGAATACTTCCTGGTGTACATGATGAATTAACAAAAATTTCTTTTCACCTGAATAAAGAGGTGTAAAAAAAGGAATTCCGTTCTCGCTGTCGATTATGACATCATACTGCCCCCTGAATTTAAAAAAATAATAAAAGAAAGCCCAGACATAGACAAAGTAAAATCCACCACGTCTGAAGATCTGTACTTCATCAATTACTTCGTTTCGCAGACTGTTACCATCATTGCCACAGAATACTGTAACCTGATTACCGGCCTTAACCCATCTTTTTGCCAGTTCATGTATATATACTTCTGCGCCTCCGGCAAATGAGTGTTTTTTATCCCTCCAGTTAAAGATAAGAATTCTTTTACCCGATCCGATTGGTAAAACAGATTTAGGCAAAGGTACAAACAAACCGATCAGATCAACCAGATTTTTGATAAAAAATCTGCCGTTACGCATGAGTAAGTGCAATGACATCATCACATTAAGACTGGTCACACTGGAAATCAAAACAACCATAACTATATCCGCGATGGAATTATGGAACAATATTATTCCGCCACTCATCCCAAGCGCTAATAAAAGTGCTGTCGCAGGAAAAACATAATGATATCTGGCTAAATGGTAACCAACTATAGTGCTGGTGATCACATACATCGCAATTGCCAAAGAATACAGATTAATATAGGGAAGTATTGGAAAAACCTTTGCTCCAAATATCAAAGGAAGAAAATATTTTCCGAAAAATCCTACAGCTATGTACATTGCCGAAGTAAGCAAAGTTGTCGCGGCAAGAATCCGGTAGAAAGTCTTATTCGGAT
>MGAF01000052.1:1063-1452 GCA_001789635.1 Candidatus Roizmanbacteria bacterium RIFCSPLOWO2_01_FULL_35_13
ATTAGGTGTAAGAAAATGTTTTGTAAGTATGACATCAAAAGTAAGAAATGCATTGACCGAAAATCCGCTGACAATCGAAGCAACAAAAAATCTTTTCGGAAAATAAAAGTGCCTTTGCCTGTCGATCTTGATTTTCCTGATCTTGAAATACAAAAATATTCCGGTGGCCAGCGCCGTAATAACTATGGCAAAAGGAATGGAAATGTAGGTCAACGACGGCAGATTTAACTTGACCAATATGACTGTGGATAAAATTTTAGCCACCGCTGCGGTAATGGTAATAACTCCCAATATCACAAAGTAAAAACCTCCACCCAGATAGCCCTCACTCGTACTACCTAGCAATGCAAAAAATATCGCCGGCGTAAAAATTAACAAAGGTATAACAG
>MGAF01000052.1:1460-2603 GCA_001789635.1 Candidatus Roizmanbacteria bacterium RIFCSPLOWO2_01_FULL_35_13
ACTCTTTTCAAAATCGATTGCAAAAAGTGAACTGCGGATCCCTGTCCGTATTTGGCAGAAATAAAAGCCGTACGGGAATTCAGACTTGCACCCAGGGGAGACGTAAAAATACCCAACAAATACCAGAAAGTATTGATCAGAGTAATCAGACCAAAATCCTCAAATGAAATTGTTCTACCGAGATAGACATTAAATAAAAGATTAAGGAAATTTGCCGTCATCATTGACCCCAAAAGAAAACCTCCGGAGGTAAGAGTTTTTTTGGACCAGGTTTCAAATATATTTGGTTTCTTAACTTTTGCAAAAGCGGGTGCAAAACCTGACGGAAATGCGGCATAACGGGTGTCTACTAAATTTCTGCCGATTGTCTCAGTCGCCTGATTGATTATTTTTTCTTTGCCAAGATGATATCCGTGAACGGTTTTTGGCCAGAAGTGCGGACGCTGAATAAGCTGAACCACTGCTTTCCAGGCAGCAATACTCATCGCTATCCAATACAAAGGAATTAAGTACACATACTTGACCAGATCATAATGCCCGCGTTTCACACAGGCGATCATGTAGTAATACATGTATAAAAAGTTTCCGGCTACCAGTGAAATTACACCCATATACAGAATCGGACCGGGAAAGAACTGCTGGATAAAAACACCCAAAACCGGACGGAATGCAAAATATAAAAATGTAGTTATCCATAAAAGCGGGTTAACAAACATAAAAAGAACTTTACCTCCGACAAAAAGCTGAAAAATAAAGAGATCTAACTTTGATTTATTTTTGAGAAAATCCCCGGGATTTCGCATATGAACCAGGTAGGTTTGCATATACCCTTTTATCCAGCGGGTTCTCTGTTCAAACCAGTTTTTCAGATCGCTGTTTGCTTCTTCCAATGTAACCGAGTTAATAAGTGCGGTTTGATAACCTCGCTTAACCAGGCGCATGCCAAGATCGCAGTCTTCGGTGACATTAAATGAATCCCAACCTTTTAATTCTTTAATATCTTTTAATCTGAAATGATTGGATGTTCCTCCCAGCGGAATCGGGGCAAATAGAGACTGTAAACCGGTCAGAACAAGATCAAACCAGAGGGAGTATTCGGCAGTAAAAATACGGGTCAACAGATTCTGATGCGGATTATAAAAA
>MGAF01000052.1:2617-12290 GCA_001789635.1 Candidatus Roizmanbacteria bacterium RIFCSPLOWO2_01_FULL_35_13
GATACAAACTGTTTTTTTGTCGGATTTTTCAAATGCCGCAACAACTTTTTTAAGTTGCAGGGGGTCCGGGATATCCTCAGCATCATAGATAACTACGAATTCACCCCTGGCCTTTTGAATCCCGTAATTCAAAGCTTTCGGTTTAGTCTTAGGTAATGAATCAGGAACAATAACAACATCAAAATAGCCGGGCAGTCCATAACTTTGCGCATGTTTTATAGTTTCCTTATCATCTTCCTCCAAGAGGAGCATCACCTGTAATTTTTCCTTGGGATAATCCAACCTCGACATCGCCGTAACAAATTGCGGCAGCACTTCCCATTCATTATAAAGAGGACAAAGAATCGTATACTTTGGCAGATTTTTTGCAGTCAGTTTATCTGTTTCTGACTTATGAATATTAATTTCCGGTCTTTTTGTAAATCCGCGGATTATAAGATAGAGGTTGAAAAAAAGATCAATAAAATAAGTAAAGGTTATAATTGCAATTAAAATTATCAAAGTTACTTTCCAGGCCAGAAATAATCCAATAATAAAAACCGAAAGTAATGACAGAAGAAATATTTTCTGCTTTTTAAAAAGAGTGGTAAAAGCACTGTCCTTGTGGGAAAGTTCGCTGTGATGGACAAACTCAAATCCTTTGGCATTAAATCCCTTCCCTTTTTTCTTTTCAATATTCGGAAGAAAAGCAACCGGCAGATGATCTGTAAATTTGAGTTTCAACGCTGCTAAACCGATCTCTAAAATCGCAGGAATCAGGGATATTTTTGGCGCACCCGAACGTCTGTCTTCAAAAATAATTTCGTGATCGGCAATTTTGTAACCGGCATGTCTGGCTTTTACTAAAAATTCCAGATCAAAAGACCAGGGTCCGGGATTTAAAGAAACTCTTTCAATGATTTCCTGTTTGAAAACTTTCAATCCCGACTGGACATCATGAGGCAGACCGTGTAGAATTCCGGCAAAAAAATGTGAGAATCCCAGACTTAATATTTTCCGGATTTTTTTTATATTTACGAATTTTCTTTTGGCTACAACTACTCCGACTGAATCATTTATTTTTTCAACCATCTCCGGTATGGCTGAAGCAGGATACTGGAGATCCGCATCAATCATCGCTAAAAGGTTATATCTGGAATGAGAAAAACCTTCAAGTAGGGAATAGGCTTTTCCTTTTTTTCCTTTTTTCAGAAAATATCTGAGTTGATATTTTCTCTTAAGATCGTCAATTATTTTGGGAGTTAAATCAGTAGAATGATCATCGATAACTATCACCTCAAAAACTATATTTTTGTTGGAAAAAGCAGTGAATATATCCTGTATGAGTAACTTTATAGTCCTTTGTTCGTTTATTACAGGTATAATTATAGAAACAGCTTTTTTTATATCTTCTGATCTATTAAGTGTATATTTCATTTTACTATAAGTATATAAACCATCATCATTGAGTTGGTTATTTTACACTATTATTAGCTATAAATCAAGTGATTGGACTATTCTTATGCGGTTTGTTTGTGTTTGAGCATGTGGAGTAGATCACAATTTTGAAAAATTGTTGCGTTCGTCATTCTGGGGACCCTGAGCTTGTCGAAGGGGATCCCAGAATCGATTCAATTGAGAGCTCCGATTACAACAAATCTTTTTTCATCAAAAAGTCCGGCGCAGGTATATATTGTGAGCGATACATTCTCTGTCTGATTCAGTACCGATACATTATCGGGAGAAACCATAGCTGTTTTTTCAATGGTAAAAATCTTATTCGGTGCGTTCTGATAGGCTATTTCAATAGTATCGCCCGGTTTTGCCTTGAATAAACTACCCAACAGATTGGTCCAATTATGACCATAAATAATACTATTACCCTTTTCTCCCGGTACAGGAGAAATGTCCAACCACGATACTCCAAGACTTGTAGTATCCCAGTTTTGTCCTGTTACTTTTGCCGGAAATATTTCCAGATCAATATTGAGATTTTTTATAATTAATCTTGTTGGAAGATTTTTTTTGACTGGAGACTTTATTTCATTTTGAGGCGGAGCAAACAAAAACATTACTCTCCTCGGATTATTTCTCTGCCACAAAAGGATGCCAGCCAGTATTAAACAAATTAAACCGAATGTTGTGAAAAATTTAGATAAAAACATTTATTAATTTAGAACTTGGGATTTGATTAGAAATTAGTAATTAGAAATTAGAAATTTCAACCATTTCTCCTATTAAGTAGGAATCCGAACATCATCGAAATGAGTCCGACGAAGATCAATCCATAGATTACCCTTATATTCCCCGTTGCCGCAAGAGCTAAAATATCACCTATCGAAGAAACTCCTCCTACCGAACTGCTTGAACTGTTACTTCCACCGGTTGACCTACAAGCGAAATTAGAATTTTTAGCTAAGTAGGCAGCCGGATCCAGACCCCAAACAGAACCGTCCGGTACGAATATCCAACCTTGGGTTTTGAAATTTTCTATCTCATCGCCGGACATTTCCGGTATTTTCCACCAGTTTGTCTGTATTCCGTCACCGTTGTCCGGACAAAGACACTGCATCACAACGTTTTCGGAAATACTGTATACAGAATCCGTTCCACTATACAATGTGGCGGTTCCGACGATACCGTGACTGCCTGAAGGATAATTTGCTATTACTGTTCCCTGAGGATTTACACATGAAGGAAAATCAGGAGGATTTGTTGCAGCAAAAACATTGACGAAAGATATAGTTAAGAATAAAAAGAGAGAAATTATGGCTGCAAAAACTCTTGACTTGGTTACCATAAAAGTACTTATAACAATTTACTAGCGGATTATATCAAATAAAATGGTGTAAGTCAATCTTGCACTACAGCTTGATAAGCTTATCAATAACGAAGATCTAGTTTTTTATATAGGCTAGTTTAAAAAGAAAAAAATTGTGCTGGGGCTCAGAGTCGAACTGAGATCTGAGGTTTTTCAGACCACCGCCGTGACCACCTTGGCTACCCCAGCTTTTGTATAGCTGCGTTTGACGCGGTGGATCTGGAAGGAGTCGAACCTTCTACTATACTTTATAAGAGTATCGTTATGACCGTTTAACTACAGATCCAAACAGCTTAAACTATTATACAAAAAAAGAAGAGATTTTGAAGTCAAAAATATAACTTTATTTTTCCTTCATCAATTTTTAATACTCTTTTTCACTCATTAAATTCCTTATATATATACTTATAGACAAAATGAAAAGCGTCTCCAAAAATATCAGGATTTTTTTCAAAATTAACACCAATTGAGTAGACACTTCTCATGCGTTTCCTTTTTGGAAGTTTTATAAAGTACTTTATTATTCTCATCAACAATATCAACCATTTCATCTTTCATAAGTGGACTCGAGGGGAGTCGAACCCCTGATTTCCGCAATGCGAATGCGGCGTTCTACCAACTGAACTACGAGCCCTTCGTCGTTACACTACTCAGGGTAAACCCTTCTTTTTCCTCAGGGTAAACCCATTATTAGTCGTATTTTTTTATTTCTATTCCAACCCTTAATTTCCCTTTCACGTCTAGCTGCTTTATTTTGATCTAGTTGTTGTTCAATATAAACTAACGAAACAGGAATTTTTGATCTAACAGACTTTGCACCCTTTTTACTATTATGTTCACTTAATCTTCTTATAATATCTGTTGTAATTCCTGTATAAAATGACTCATCTCTGCATTTTACAATATATACAAACCACATACTTGAAATATAAAATAATTTGTGTTTACACTGAGGCACAAAGTGCCGAAGTGCTCCCGACCAGAATTGAATCCCTCGATTTTCTCGGGACTTTAGCTGGTATCATTTGTGTCCCCGGGCAGAATTGAACTGCCATCAAAGGCTTCGGAAGCCTTCATTCTATCCGTTGAACTACAGAGACCGGAATCAAATCAGTCCTAATATTATAACAACAGCGAGGCGGTAATAGCCGAAAACAGCAAGAGAATTTTTTTTAAGATAATCTATCAACCACTTAACTACAAAATAGGAAGAAGCAAAAGCAGTAAAAAAACCGGTAGCAAGCAGAATCCAATTATTCGAATAATTGGAAACAATCTGTCTCATTTTATATAAGTCATAAAAAGATGCTGCAAAAATTGTAGGTATAGAAAGTAAAAAAGAGTAGTATGCCGCTTGATCCCGTTTATATTTAAGTAAAATCATCGAAATAATCACGGCTCCGGCTCTTGAAACTCCAGGAACTATAGCTATTGATTGAACAAAACCAATTATTAAGGCTTCTTTATAGCTTAAACTACTTATTACTTTGTTAAGAGGTAACTTTTCCATCTTAATTAACCACTCAACCAATAAAAAAACTACTCCAACAACTGCAAAAATTCCAATCATTAGAATTTGATTTTCAAAGAGTACGTTTTTTATGAATTTATAGAGAATTAATCCCACCAATGCGGTAGGAACAAAAGAAATAATTACCTTTTTCATTAACTCTTTAGATTTAACGACGTCAGTGATGTAGAGTAGGACAACGGACAAAATAGCTCCTGACTGGATAAACACTTCAAATAGCTTTGTGAAATCATTTTGCACAACTCCCAACAGTTTTGCGGAAAAAATGAGATGGAACGTGGACGATATCGGCAAAAACTCCGTTATCCCCTCCACTATTCCCAATATCACTGCGTGAATAAAAGTCATATGTGAATTATAATTGATGCAATACTGATTACGGATCTTATTCGGATGACGCGGATATTCGGATTTTACGGATTATCCGCATATCTGTAGATCCGCATTTCATCCGTAGATCCGTATCACATTTATGCGTGTTGCACTTGTCCATGATCAACTCAAGGAATTTGGCGGAGCAGAAAGAGTCTTGGTCGCGCTTAAGAAAATTTTTCCTCAGTCTGACGTCTACACTTCCTTTTATAATCCGGAAAAACTTGAAACACATAATATACATTTTAAAGGCTGGAAAATATTTACTTCCTGGGCGGATAAAATTCCTTTATTGAAAAATATCTATTCTCCCTTTCGTTTCATTACACCCTGGATTTGGGAAAGTTTTAATTTTTCAAAATACGGTCTGGTCATTTCATCTTCAGGCTCTTACATGTCCAAAGGAATAATTACCAGACCTGAAACAGTACACATTTCCTATCTGCATCACCAACCGCGTTATCTTTATAACTATGAAACCGGTAGCTTACACGAATTACAAAGATATAGATTGTTTAGGATTTACGCTGCATTAGTGAATCATTGCCTGCGTCAATGGGACTATATTACCTCACAAAGGCCGGATTATTTTATAGCTAATTCCGAAGAAACAAAAAAACGCATAGAAAAATTCTACCGCCGCGATTCCTCCGTAATTTACCCCCCAGTCAACATTCCTAATATTAAACCAGGTAACAAGCTAACCAGTCAACAAGGTAACTATTATCTGACTGTTTCCCGACTCGCACGTGCTAAACATATAGATTTATTAATCCAAGCCGCTAATAAAATGAAATTTAATCTTAAAATCGTCGGTACCGGCCGGGATGAAAATTATTTACAATCTTTAAAGGGTGAAACAGTTGAATTTTTAGGAAATATCCCTGACCCCGACCTTTCCGGGCTTTATCAAAATGCCAAGGCGTTTTTATATTCAGCAAATGATGAAGAGTTTGGAATTGCCCCGGTTGAAGCTATGGGATATGGTTTACCTGTAATTGCTTATGCGTCCGGCGGTATTAAAGAAACTGTAAAAAATAGCATCAACGGTTACCTATTTAACAAATTAAACCCATCAGACTTATTAGTCAAAATAAAACAACTTGAATCCTTATCAAAAGAAAATTATTTAGAAATGAGAAAAAATGCCAGAAAAGAATCGGAAAAATATTCGTTTGAAAATTTCAAAAAACAAATTTTAGAATTTACCCGATCTAAGATGTCATCCTGAATTTATTTCAGGATCTTTTTTGTCATTCTGGGGAGGAGTTTTTCTGACGACTCCAGAATCGTTGTTTAGATTCTGGACGCGTCCCGCCACGGCGGGACTTGCCAGAATGACATAGTAAAGAAAATGCCTGAACTACCTGAGGTTGAAACAATTCGTAAAGGTCTTGAAAAATATATCGTAGGCAAAAAAATTATTGATGTCGAATTACTTAACACTAGACTATTACAAGGCCAAATTGTACACCTTAAAGGTGTCCAGATGATTGCCGTGAGGCGCTTTGGCAAAGGTCTGGTCATTGATCTGGACAATCATTATTCTTTAGCAATCCACATTAAATTAACCGGTCAGTTCATATACAAAGGGCCGGAAGCCCAAAAAATTGATCAAGATAAAAAACTAGTCGGTGATCTCCCTTCAAAATTTACAAGAGTCATATTTAAATTTAACAAGAATTCCGTACTTTATTTTAATGACATGCGTAGATTTGCCTGGTTAAAAGTAGTTAAAACTAATGAGTTAAACAAAATACCTTTTTTTAACGAACTTGGACCTGAGCCATTTAAAGACTTGAAACTTGATTATTTTCAAAAAGTTATTAAAAAATCTAACAGTGCTATCAAATCGCTACTTATGGATCAGAAAAAAATTGGAGGAATTGGAAATATTTATTCAAATGATGCCCTAAACTTAGCTCGAATTGATCCTAGTAGAAAAGCTTCAAGTCTCACTGATAAAGAAAATAAAAAACTTTTTGAGGCAGTTCATGCAGTTTTAAAAAGAGGTTTAAGATATGGAGGAGCAACAGAAATAAATTTTGTAAACGCTATTGGACAAGGAGGAAAATACCAAGAACATTTCTTAACTTATGGAAGACAAAAACAAAAGTGTTACAACTGCGGAGATATAATAAAAAAAATTCGTCTATCCGGAAGAGGCACTTATTATTGCTCTAGTTGTCAAAAATAGTTTATTCATAACGTATCGCTTCGACAGGTTCTAGGTTGGCAGCTTTTCTGGCTGGGAGAACTCCGAAGATGATTCCTATTCCGCTTGAAACTCCAAGTGCAAGCAAAACCGAAGGCAAATCAATGTAGGCAGGGAAAAAATTCTGGACTAGCAAAACGCCTACGAAAGCCAATCCCAACCCTAAAGTCCCTCCAATTATAGATAAGGCAACGCCTTCAATCAAAAACTGGAACAGGATGTCATTTTTCCTGGCACCGATTGCACGCCTAATTCCAATTTCCCTAGTTTTATCAGACACCGTCACATACATAATATTCATAATTCCGATTCCTCCGACCAAAAGGGATATGCTAGCAATGGCAATTAATACAATATTCATAATCCCAAAGATCGAATTTACTACCGAAAGAATTTCAGTCGGTTCGACAATGCTGAAGTCATCTTCTTCGTATCTTCTTAACATTTCTTTGTTTATATCATCTTTAACATCTGCTAACGACGCATCTGCGTTAGTTTTAATTGCAAATCGGATAAACTGTTTATCTGGATTGAAAAGAAAACCTGTGGTATATGGACCGAAAAAATAAGAGTCATAGTCCGGCCCCCCGAATCCTCCGCCTCCTTTGCTTTTAATAACTCCAACTATCATAAAATTAACATTATCAATTGCAACTTTTTTATCCAAAGCTTCTATCGAAGAACCAAAAAGTTTTTCAGCGATTTTCGGACCGGCAACCAAAACCTTAGCTCTTTTTTCAATATCCGTATTGTCAAAAAACCTACCTTTATCTATTGTAAAACCTGTAATACTAAAAAAATCATCTGAGGTAAAAAAAATATTGACAAATTCCGATTTCACGGTTCCCTTAGCTTCTCCTGACTTGGATGATAAAGGAGCAATTCCTATAATATTCTTGATTCTTTTCAACCTGTTTAAATCTTTAATATCAAAACGGTTACCCAATAAAGATGATGCTCCAAATCCCCCACCCTCCAAAAGTTTTCCCGGGGCTATAAACAAAGTGTTTGTTCCTAAGGCGTCAAACTGATCGGAAATATATTTTTTTAATCCAAGTCCAAGTGCGGTCAACATAATAACAGCAAAAACTCCGATCATTATTCCTAATGAAGTTAAGAATGTCTGGAGTTTGCTTCTTCTGAAATCCTCAAAAGCTGTCCGAATAATAAATAAAAAGTAATGCATAACTTAATTATCAAATCCTAAATTCTAAACCCTAAACTCTAAACAAATTTAAAATTCTAATTTCATAATTCTCAAAACAGCAGCTTCATTTTTGAGTTTAAAATATTTGAATTTTGATATTGTTTAGGATTTAGAAATTAGAGTTTAGAATTTATATTATTCTTCCATCCCTTACATTAACTATCCTATTACCATATTTGGCTATATCAGTTTCATGTGTAACCACTGCGATTGTCATTCCCTCTTTTTCATTCAACAACTTTAAAAGCTCCATAATCCCTTTTCCGGATTTACTGTCAAGATTGCCGGTTGGCTCATCAGCCAAAATCAATTTCGGTTCCATAATAAGAGCCCTGAGAATAGCAACTCTCTGCTGTTGTCCACCCGATATTTTATTAGGAAAAGAGTTTCTTCTTTCGAATAATCCGAACTTTTTTAATAGATCAAGCGCTTTATCTTTCGGTTCATAATTTATTTTTTTCCTAGCATAAATCGTCGGTAGTAGTATATTTTCCAGAACTGTTAACTTTGGAATAAGATTGAACTGTTGAAAAACAAATCCCACAAATTCATTACGAAGTGAAGATATTTGATCGTCATTTAAATTTGAAATTTTTTTGTTCTGGATAATTATTTCCCCCTGGCTTGGTTTATCTAATAACCCGATTAAGTGCATTAAAGTAGATTTACCGCTTCCCGAAGGACCGATTATCGAGATAAACTCTTTTTCTTTTATCTCAAGAGAGGCATCTTTTAGGGCGTAGAAAGTTGTTTCTTCATCTATTTTGTAGTATTTACTTACCTTTTCTAACTTAATCATAAATTACATCACCTTGTTCTAATCCACTTCTAATTATTACGTCGCCACCGATCTCTTTGCCTTTTTTTATATATTTTTTTTCCTCATTGCCCTGATTATTAACTCTAACGTAATCGCCTTTTTTGTCTTTTTTAATAAAACCTGAGGGGATGCTCAAAACATTTTTACTTTCCGACAGGTTAATATCCAAATCCCCGGTCATCTTCATTTTTAAGGGTAAAGCCATGGACTTATCATCGAGTTGGAATTTCAATTTATAGACTGTTCCAGTCTCGTCTTCTTTAGGAATAAAAGAAATATAATATAAATTTCCGTTGAAAGTTTCGTCCGGATAAGCATCGAAAGTTATCTTTCCGGACATACCCTGTTTAAGCCTGACGGCATCTGTCTGGTCTGCCGTAGCGGAAAAATAAATCGTATTCGGATTAATAATCTCAATCTCCGCCTGTAAAGGAGTTGCATTTACTCCAGCATAAGGTGAACCCACACTCACAACTAGTCCTTCAATTGGGGTAGAAAGATATGAATATTCTATTGCAAGATTTTTCAACTCAACGTCGATAACCGCATTATTCAAATCATATTGAGCTGCGTCTAAAACTCTTATAGCCGAACGTCTGGCATCCTCACTCAATCCTCCAACATATTTAATCTGCGTATCTTCCAGTTCCTGATCATGATCTAATCTGGATTTTACATAAGTATTTAAATATTTTTTGAGATTTTGCTGTACCTCTCTTTGCTCCTGA
>MGAF01000052.1:12307-61719 GCA_001789635.1 Candidatus Roizmanbacteria bacterium RIFCSPLOWO2_01_FULL_35_13
AGATCATCCCTCAACGTCTGTCTTTTAACAATATAAGTAGATTTTTCCTTATCTGCTTTTAACTGAACTGTTTTCTTTTGATAAATAACTGAAGCAACTATTATCAAAATAAAAACAAATAAATACCACCTTTTCTTTAGAATTTTAAGCATTAAATAATTATAGACTAAACCTGAATGAAAAATCTATGCCCAAAATCACCTTTAAAGAAGTTGACAGTAGCGAACGAAGTTTATAACTTTTATTTAACTTCAAGTAAGTATTTTGATATTAAATATTAAGCAGGGAGTTTCAACTTATTATTCTAAGCCTTTGGGTTTAATAACCCGGAATAACCATGAGTTGTGTTTTCTCCCTCTCTGAATACCCACATATTTCCCACAACATTATATGCAAGCCTATATGCATTAACTCCCCACATTTGACCTTCCTGAATCGAATATCTTTGTGAGCTTATAGATTGCAGCTTACTTCCAAAAAGTTTTTTTACCTGTTGACTTAAATATTCATTCTCCTGATCTAATGCCCTAATACTTTCCCCATGGACACTACCTGGAAAAAGAATATTTGCGTATACTGCTCCTAAATCAGGTAAATGTAAGTTTGCTCTTAATTCTTATATAATTTTATCGCTAAATGATCTTTTAGTATGCGAATGACTTAAATAACCTCTAATTTGATTTTGAAGTTCTTCAATTCTTAGAATTAATGCTTGGCATCCATTAAATCCGCCTGTAAATAATATTTCACCTTCGCTTGCAAATTTTCCACCCTGATTCATTTTAACCTCTATTGCTGGTTTTGACATCAACCAACTCTCTGTAACTGAAACTGATTGTGGATTTGGTTCGAAAATAAAACTATTCATATTCCTTTGTTTAATATATTTAAAAAGGTAAATCTAATTTTTCTTTAATATTATAGCTGAATATTATCTATAATAACCAACAATACTTTATAGTTATAGATCGATTAAGAATGATGAACCCCACAGCAAGCTGCTAGGTATCTGTTGCAAATTTTAAGCACACATCCTGTCATTCTGAACGAAGTGAAGAATCTAGCGAGTGAAACGAGCGTAAAAAACGCTTCGCTAGATCCTTCGGCTAATCGCCTCAGGATGACTACACGGTTTCCGCAGCAAGCTGCAAGAAATTAAACTAAATACAATTTAAAAGATTAATTTAGAATATTAAGACAGGATAAAATTAATCGGAGAACAGGAGCTAAAGAAGTTTATAACTTTTACTCGATATGCTTTATAAATCCTATTTTGAAAAGAAAGAAGACCGGTTTGAAACCGGCATTACATTCTGCAAGCTAAAGTTCCACGCATATAAATATATAGCCGACAAAAACAGGATTAAAACCGATAGGAATTTTTTGGTTGTAAAAAATTTCTCTGATTTAGTCTTTAAGTTGATAAACAATTATAGTAAAATAGTAAATATGAAAAACCAAAAGTATCTCAATTTTAATGTAGTAATCACCCAGGACGAAGACGGTATATATGTAGCTGACTGCCCTGCTGTTCCCGGATGTCACTCACAGGGATCTACTTATGAAGATGCTGAAAAAAATATCAAAGAGGCTATTAAATTATGTCTTAAAGTAGCAGAAGAAGATAAAGATTATAAAGACAGTATTGACTTCGATTCAGCAAATTTTCCCCTCTCTTAATTCATAATGATGTTAAATTAACACCCAATGAATTTCAAAATCTTCATTAGCAAACAGAGTTTATGACTTTTTTTAGATTTACTAAATATTATTTTGAAAAGAAGGAGGTCCAGTCGGAGATTGGCATTACATTCTCTAAACTAAAATTCCAGGCGTATAGATAAATAGCAGGCAATAATATAATTAAGGTTAATAAAAACTTCTTAGTTGTAAAAAATCTCTCGAAGGCTATTACTGCAAAGGGCCACAAAGGCAAACTGTAACGGCTAATATCCCTGTGCTGAACGAAAACGGTTGCCACATAAAAGATCAAACTGAAATAAAAAAAACTTCTATACTTCATATCTTTTAACCAGACTACCGCCATAAGATAGAAAAAAAAGTAAAAGAAAATATCCTCCAGCCAGGCTGTTCCTACCCACTGAGCATCGTAATTAAAAGCTGCAAATGGTGAAACCAGATGTATATTATCACCGGAGTGAAAATAGGCAAAAAAATCCTTGTACTGGATTTGGTAAAGAAAAAAGACAAGTATCAACCCTATAGGGATTAATAACAAATAAAGATATTGCCAATTAAACCACATGTCATGCTGAACTCGTTTCAGCATCTGATTTTTAGAAACAGATCCTGAAATTATTTCAGGATGACGTAAATATCTAAAATATTTCTCAGCAAAAACCAATAAATATGCTCCAAACAAAAGTACACCGGGTGTTTTTGTCATTGCTGCCAATCCTCCAAATATTCCTGCTAATAAATATTTTCCTTTCTCAAAAAAGAATAATGATAATAAAATAAGCAGAATAAAAAGACTTTCAGGCGCTCCTACCGATCTGACGATCAAAAATCTTGGCAACATTAAAAACACAAATGTAAGCACTAAAGGAGACTTAGTTAACTTAAACTGTTTAACTAAATAATAAAAAAATACGGCAAGAGCCATTGTTACGCTGACGTTAACAACGATAGTTGATTTAGAATAGTTAAAAATTGGAGCAAAAAGACGGACAAGCAACGGATATAAAGGAAGATGGGCAGAAAAATACTTAACATCATAAGAAATAGGCAGAATAAATTTCTCGATTAGCGACGGAATATAGAGAGTTTTTGCTGCAACCGCATATAAAGGCCCGTCATAATGACTATAAATATAGAGAAAGTCTGATTTTGGTATTGTCAGACCAAACCAAAATGTAGCCCTAAATAAAAAAGGTGACCAATAAACAAACGTACTTATCAAAACAATCCCGATTACGGCCAACAAGCCAGAAACAGTCTTGTTCCTGGCCATGTCAGGAATCGTATGGTTCCTGGTAAAATAAGAAAATATGTTTCGAAACATTAGAGTAATTTTACCAGTACTTGTAATAATGTTGGCTATAATCCTGCGTTTTTATAAATTCGGGGAATTTGTAACATTCTTAGGAGACCAGGGCAGGGATGCAATTATTATAAAAAGAATCGTAACTTTGGAGCATTTTCCGGCTATCGGAGCCCCAAGCTCTTTAGGACAAATTTTCTTAGGCCCTTTTTATTATTATCTGATCTCGCCGTTTCTTTTACTTTTTAACTTTAATCCTGTCGGACCTGCTTTCGGAGTTGCTTTTATAAGTATTGGCGGTATTATCACTTCTTATTTTGTAATAAAAAAAGAAATTAATTATTTAACCGCTTTGGTCTTTCTGGTTTTTGCGTCTTTCTCTACTGTTAATGTCCAATTTTCCCGCTTCTCCTGGAATCCCAATTTGCTTCCTGTTTTTTCATTTCTGACCATTTATTTTTTTTATAAAACATTAGCGCAAAAAAATAAATTACATGCACTATTATTCGGAGCCTTTCTATCATTCTCTATTCAACTCCACCACTTAGCTATTCTATTATTCCTTCCGATAACCTCTATTTATCTTTATTATTTTATTCGTCATTCTGGCAAGCGAGGAACGAGCGCGTCCAGAATCGTTGTCCAAAATGAACTACGATTCCGGACGAGTTACAATCCCTTTAGGGACCGGAATGACATTATAAATTTAACATTATCTTTTGGCTCATTCCTCTTCTTCTCACTTCCCCTTCTTATCTTTGACCTTCGCCATAACTTTCTGAACACCAGAAATATTTTTAATTTTTTCCTGGTAGGTAATCCGACCGACCGTGGACAATTCTTTGCGAGATTTTTAGAAACAAATAAATCTTTTTACTCCTACGTTTTTCAAATAAACTTCAACACTTACCTGGCTTTTTTGATCACCGCAGCTTTTATTATTTTTATTTTTAGGAAATTCCAATTCAAAAAATATCTTTTTATTTATATCAATTTGTTAGTTTTTATCTCATACCTTTTCTTTTTTAGCTTTTTCAATACTATCCGAAATCCTCATTACTATAATTCTATTTACTTCAGTTTTTTTCTGCTTTTAGCTTGGACAATAACTAATATTTTAAAAACTAAGTTAATAAAATTATTAGCCCTTTTATTTGTCGTACTAGCTTATATTTTTTTAAACCTAAAAAGTTTATCGTATCTATTTTATGCAAAAGGTAATAACCAGATAAAAAAAGCTGAGATTATAGCCGAAAGCATCTTGCAAAAAGTTCCGCAAATACCATTCCAAACTATAGCTCTACCTTATGTTGAAACCGACGGACACATCAGATACTACCTGGAAATAAAAGGAAAAAGACCCCTGCCTGCGGACACACTTCAAGAACCATTGGAGCTGTATGTTCTTTGTTTCGAAAAAGACTGCCAGGTCCTGGGCAATCCGCAATGGCAAATCGCCAGCTTTAAAGATGCCGAAGTTGATAAAATATGGACTGTTGAAGGAGTAAAAATATACAAATTAATCCACAATAATAGTTTAGATATTAGAAATTAGATATTAGAAATTATGCATATTTCCCTCATTATTCCTTGTTACAACGAGGAAGCCAACATCCAAAAAGGAGTACTGGATAAAATCGGAAACTACACAAAAAACGACGAAAAATTCCTTGAAATAATGATTGTAGATGATGGGTCAAACGACCATTCTAAAAAAATAATTAGGGAGAAGTATCTAAACCAATTTACTAAATTCAGATTAGTCGAAAACAAACATCAGGGAAAAGCGTTCGCCATTATTACAGGCATTGAAAAAGCCAATGGGGACTTAGTAATGTTCTCCGATATAGACTTGGCTACTCCCATAGAAGAGTCAGAAAAACTTATAGGTCAAATTGACACATATGACGTCGTAATAGGTTCAAGAAACAATAAGCGTAAAGGTGCACCTCATCTAAGAAAAATAATGGCAGTCGGATTTATAATTATCCGGGATCTTTTGATTGGACTTAGGGGAATCAAAGACACGCAATGTGGATTTAAAATTTTTAAGCGGGAGGCCGGAATAAATATTGTCAGCCGGCTGAAGGTTTTCCACGATAAAAGAAAAGCTGAAGGATCTTCTGTTACCGCCGGATTTGATCTGGAATTTTTGTTTATTGCCCTAAAAATAGGCTATAAAGTTAAGGAAATTCCTGTAAGTTGGCTTCATGTAGAAACAAAAAATGTCAATTTCATTTCTGATTCTATTGAGACTTTGAAAGATATTATAAAAATTAAATATTACGATTTATTACACAAATATTGATCCTCTCATTGTCATTCCCGCGAAGGCGGGAATCCAGAATTGAATAGATTCCGGATCAAGTCCGGAATGACAAAGTAAACATAATGAAAAAAACAATTATAGAGCTTTTAATTTTACTTTGCATTTCATTATCTATTATTTTTTTCCAATTTAACCAGGTTCCAAAAAAACTTTCCTGGGACGAAGTAGAATTTACCAGACTGGCACTCGATCTTGAAAATAAACCCTACACTCCCTACAGCCGGTTAGCCACTGGGCACTCAACCCTTTACTTCTATATTATTCTTAGCTCTATCAAAATTTTCGGGCTGACTAATTTTGCCCTGAGATTGCCATCAGCACTATTTGGAGTACTAAATATTTTAATCTTTTATTTAATTACCAGCTTGGTTTTCACAAAAATAAAATATTTTTCAAATAGCTTTCTTAATAGCTCTTTTATCCCATTTCTATTATCTGTTATCTTAATTTCTTCCCGCTGGTATTTTAATTTCGCCCGTTTTTCTTTTGAAGCAACTTTTTTGTTGTTTTTGGAACTCTGCTCTATCTATTTTTTTATAAAGTTTGTGCAGTCGTCATTCTGGCAAGCGAGGAACGAGCGCGTCAAGAATCGTAGTTCTGAACCACGATTCCGGACAAGTTATAATCCCGAGCGGGGAAAATCGAGGGACCGGAATGACGTAAAAAATCTAATTATTTCAACGGTTTTTTCCGGCCTCGCCTTCCTTTCCTATTATCCCGGAAGGATTTTTTTTCTTTTGCCTTTAGGATTTTTAGTATTTTATTCTCCGAAACGATTACTAAAAAGAAATCTTTTAATATTTACTACCACTTTCATTCTTATCAGCTCTTCTCTTATTACCTATCTTGCCACAGATAAAGATCTAAGAATACAGGAGCAACTTTTTATTGCAGATAAAAAATTAACTATTAAAGAAAAAGTTTCCTACTTGGGATTGAATACAATTAAACTGGGATATATGTTTACTCACTCCGGCGATCTTAACGGCAGACATAACTACCCCGGTAAAGCTCTTTTTAATCCAGTTACCGGAGCGTTCTTTCTTTTTGGTTTTCTGGTAGCCTTAATTCACCTTAAAAATTACTATAATCAGTTTTTTCTCTCCTATTTTATTTTGAGTTTAATTCCGGCATTGTTCACATACCCTGCAGAAAACCCAAATAGCTTAAGAACATATACGGCCATTATTCCCTCAATCTATTTTTTAGGGAACGGTTTGATTTACCTATTTCAATCTGAACAAAAATCTAAAACGCTTTTACTACATGTAATTCTTTTTTTACTAGTACTTTTTGCATTATCATCCTTATATGATTTCCGGACTTATTTTCTTTATCAGAAAGTGGTTTTTACCAAGGCATTTGAACTTAACGGATCAATTCAAAGAATTTTAAATCTCAAACTATGGGAAAAAACTGGGGAAATTTGATTTTATTTTTTTCCTTTATCTATTTATTAACGATAATTATTCTTAATAAGCAACTTTATTCAAAAAAATTTAACTTTTCCCAATTTGAAAAAAAATATTATAGTTCTCAGTGGGCAATACCTCATTCCAAAAATGTCATCTCTGATGAAGATCTGTATGCCTATGCCGGATTTAAATATATTAAAGGGCTAAACCCTATACATCTTGCACCGGAAGTTCCCCCATTGGGTAAATATCTTATTGGAGCCTCTATTTATTTATTTAATAATCAAAGAGTTGCGTCTCTGATTTTTACTTTGCTGAGTCTGGCTGTTATTTATCATCTAATCTACTTTTCTACCAAATCAAATTTTGCCTCATCTTTAGGTGTTCTATTGACAACTTTAAATACATTATTTACCGATCAAATCATTCATTCTCCGCAGTTGGATATTTTTCAACTCCTTTTCCTTTTACTTTTTATCATATTATTTATGGTCTACAGAAAAACCAACTCAAGAATTTATTTTTTTTCTAGCGGACTTGCCTTTGGTTATTTTATTTCTACTAAATTCTTTTTATTAAGTTTTTTAATTATCAATCTCACCTTAGTTCTTTACTTTTTAATTTCAAAAACCAGAATGATTAAATCCTTTATAGAGTTAACATTTTTAAATGTTATTTCATTGGCAGTCTATATGTTTACCTATGTAGGTTTTTTCATGTATGGTGGGAGTTTTCGGGGGTTTTTGGGAGTCCAAAAATGGATTTTGCAATTTTACTCCAGTTCGACAATAGACATAACAAAACTGCTTGGTAATTATTTAAGTTTAATTTTTTTTAATCGCTATAGATTTTGGAGTGAGGGTTACCCGATCATTCATTATCAATATTGGTCATTCTTTTGGCCTATTATATTTATTTTAGCTTTATTTTCAGCTTATTATCTAGTCATTAGCAAAGAATATAAAAAAAACGATCTTGTTATTTTCATGTTTAGTTTTTTGATTATTTATAACCTACTTTTGTTTGTAACTCCGATTTACCCCAGATATTTACTACTATTATTTGTCCCCTTAAATATTTTAATTGCAATTTATATAAGTAAAATAATTCATAGAAAAATATCTATTTTTAAATTTTGATTTTATGAAACTCTTAACACAACACCTGCTATTAATAATATTTCTGACTTTTTATTTCTCTTTTACTGCTTACAAATTTGTTTCTCACCCTACACCTTTTTTCGATTGGGACGAATCTATAAATGTGCAAGTAGCTAAAGAAATGATCGAACAAAAATCCTTTGTACCGCTCTGGCAAGGCAAAGCCTGGCTTGATAAACCACCGCTTCCCTTTCTTTTCCTTGGAGTAATAATGAAATTGACTCCTTTTTTACAACCGGAGATATCTCTACGACTTACTTCGTTATTTATATCTATTGTCGCCCTGGTTTTTATTTATCTAGTTTTTCTTAAGGCAAGCAATAGACTTATAGCAACATTAACAGTAATAATCACTTCATTCACCCCAATCTTCCTTCAACGTTCACAAATTGTGAACTTAGACGTGTTTCTGCTTATCGGGTGGCTTGGATATCTGTTATTCGTTCAACATTTTTGGTTAAGTTTATTTTTCCTTACTATTTCTATTCTGACCAAATCTCTCATTGGCCTCTACCCTGTCGTGATTCTATTGATTTATTATTTATATCGTTTTTTCATCCTGAAAATTAATAAAAAAATACTGTCAGAACAATCTAAAACTCTAATCAATATACAGACGGGGATACGAACGATATTTATTCAGATTAGCCTGTTATCAATATGGTATTTAGTTATGCTATTGGTCTTTAAAGAGCAGTTTTGGCAACAACACATTGTTGAAACGCACTTCAAGCGAGTGACCGCGTCAATCGAATCGCACTTCGGCCAACGAACCTACTATATCGACCTTATTCATGAACAACTTGGATTCTTCTTCTGGCCATCGCTTATCGGACTCGGTTTAGTCATTCTGAGCGCAGCGAAGAATCTAGCGAAGCCAGGTACAGTCCTGTACCTGGCGAAGCATAAAAACTACGATTGGGTTTTGTATTCGCTTTTTTTAATGCCCTGGTTTGTCTTCCTCAATCTAACCAAAACCAAAATCTTCTGGTATCTCTATCCTGCTATTCCCCAGTTCGCCTTTCTTGCCGTTTATCCGTTTCATGTCATTCTGAACGGAGCGAAGCACAGTGAAGAATCTAGCGGCAGTGTAAAACGCACACTCCGTTCGCTAGATCCTTCGCTTTTTCTCAGAATGACAGTGACACTTTTGATAATTGCCTTTATTTTTCATCAAAACTTTATCAAAACCAACTTCTTCACTACCTTCTATTCTAAACCCGAAGACTATTACCGCCTGGCACTTTTTGCTAAAGATCGCTGCGATTCGTTAACTTTTCTGGTCGGAAAAGAAACCCGCGAAGCAACCAAAACTATCGAAAATTTGGGATTAACTATCGCTTCCACTAAACAATGGGGAGATCATCCCTCAATTGTTTACTATTTTGGAAAACGTGTAAATTTTTTTTATGACAAAAATCTGTTGGAAGATAAACTACTACAGCTTTTTAAAAATACCTGTTTAGCTATCCGCAATGATGATTTAAATTCAAGTTGGGAAAATAAGCACTTTACACTAATAAAAAACTTTAATTCATATTATCTCTTTAAACGGTAGTATAATAATCTAAAATATGTTTGATATTTTTGGAATAATTTCGTGGATTAAAAAAAATATTAGTAGAAAAGATTTGCTATTTATTTTTCTTCTCGTCTTTATTTATTTCTTAACAAGACTATATAATCTTGATCAGTTTCCTATTTTTTCCGATGAAGGAATTTATATTCACTGGGCCAAGGTAGCCTGGCATGATGCCTCCTGGAGATTTGTTTCACTTACCGATGGTAAACAACCCTTACAAACCTGGGGGACTATTCCTTTTCTAAAGCTTTTTCCGGAAAATGCTCTTCTTGCAGGCAGACTATTTTCGGTTGCGACCGGATTGGCAGGATTAATTGGAATATTTACACTTCTTTATTATCTGTTCAACAAAAAAACGGCATTAATTGGAAGTTTTATTTATGTTTTTACGCCTTATTTTCTTTTTTACGACCGGCTCGCTTTAGTTGATTCAGGAGTAAACGCAGCTTTTATCTGGATATTTTTCCTTTCAGTTCTTCTGGCAAGAACCAGAAGGCTTGACACGGCTTTATTATTCGGACTGGCAACAGGTTTCTCGCTTTTGGCCAAATCGTCAGTAAGAATATTCCTTGCACTTTCCACCCTATCCCCCATTCTTTTTTTTGAAAAGAATGTAAAAAAAATTATTTCTAAAGCAATTAACTACTATTTACTATTTTCAATCTCATCTGTCTTAGCCTTAGTAATTTATAATGTGCAGCGTCTATCACCGTTCTTTCATTATGTGGCTCTTAAAAATACTACATTTATTATGACTTTTGACGAGTTTTTGAAAAACCCGTTCGCTAATTTTTGGCACAACATCCAAATTATTCCTGAATATACAATTAACGAGTCAGGATTTATTTTAATTATTTTTGCAGCTATCGGTCTTTGGCAATTATTCAAAAAAGATAAAAATCTTTGTTTATACTTTGTTTCCTGGATTTTGATTCCTTTCCTTACGATAGCCTTTTTATCTAAAGTTATTTTTCCCAGATATCTGATATTTTTCGGAAGTATTTTTGTAATTTTATCAGCTTATTATCTCTCTAATATCAAGAAATACATTATTCCTTCACTATTACTAATAGTCTTTTTTTCCTTATACAATTACACGATTTTATTTGACTATGCCATAATTCCCTTTCCCGAGATTGATAGGGGCCAATATGTCGAAGGGGCAACAGTCGGAATAGGTGCCAGGGAAATCGTCGACTTTGCACGGGAAAAGTCAAAAAATAAAGAAGTAATTCTTCTTGCCGAAGGTAACTTCGGCTTAATCGGTGACGTATTGGATGTATTTACAAAACCGGGTGACAAAATATTTATCAAAGGCTACTGGCCTTTGGATGAAAAAGCATTATTTGAAAATCAGAAAGAACTGGATAAAAAACATATCTATGTCGTATTTGCCCAAAAAAAAGACTTTCCTCAAGAATGGCCTCTTAAATTTATCAGGAAATATGATAAACCCGGTAACAAATCAACCATCTACCTTTTTGAGCTTCTTAAATAATACCCAACAAGTAAATACAAAGGCGGATAATGATATAAAATTTGCAGTATTTCGAACAGCTGTATTTTCAAAAGTAAATTTAATAGTTTGTCTACCTATAGGGATGTTAGTTGTTATTAATCTAAAATCATTATCATCTTTTATTTCAACTTGCTGATTACCTAGATAAGCTTTCCAACCCGGGAAATTATAGGTATTCAATCTAAAAATCATAGGCGTTTTTGCATCGACTAAAAACTCTTTGTCTTGAAATTTATTTTTAAGAACCGCTACTCTACCCTGACCTGAAATAATTTCATAAGATTTTTTTGGCAGATCCTTTTTTTCAATAGCTAATAATGTCGTATTTAATTCCGACTTTTTGGTTTTAACATCTTTTGGCACAAACTCATAAGAAGTTCTGCTAATTCGCCAGGAAATCTCATCAAAAGAAGTTCTAACTTTGTCATTTGTAAGAATATATCTCTGTGGTTTAAAGTATTTTTGATAGGTAAAAATCGTACCTAAAATCAATACGACTGTTACTACAGATGTAATTGACCGCCGTAGCAATATATTCAACCTCGGGTGTTGAATATATTGTTCTAATAACTTAAATAAGAAATAAATACAATATCCTCCAATTATTGAAATAAAAATTGCTGAGAAAGTTAAAAATCGCCAGGGGAACTGCAGATACCAAAGATACTTGACTCTGTCCCAGATAAAAGAAGAATATTCCGTTGTCATAAAGAGACTCAATAATAGAAGAAAGACAATGAAATAAAATAAACTCGTTGTCGTTCTGGGGATCCGCCAGTTGGCGGAGACTCCAGAATCAGATTCTGGATGCGCCAGGTGCAAGACTGTACCTGGCTTACCAGAATGACGAACATGCGTAAAAAAATAATAAATAAAAGACAAAATTATAGCTCCAATTGCTAATCCTATATGAATTTTGCCAAGCTGAAATGTCATTCCGTCTGACAATCCTAAGCCAGATCCTCCATATCCCCAGGGAGAATAAATAAACTGTTGAGGGTGAATGAAATGAAGTTTATAGCTGGCAAGTTCTCCGGTTAAAATTATATCCGTTAAGGTGAACTTTCTTTCCGCCATTGAGGGGAACCAAAAAAAAGCCGAAAAACTCAATCCAATCAAACCTCCCAAAAAAGTACATTTAATGAATTCTTTCTTTTTATCCGCCTGAAAAAAATAAAACAGAAAAAAAAGTCCGATAAAAATTAAGGTGGGTAGGGTAATTAAAGGATGTGTGAGAATTAAAAAAGCCAAAGTTATTCCGAAATAAATCACATTTCTCCAATTCGTCTTATAAGACAAATTCTCCAAGACCAAAAAAACAAACGGCAGGACAGCCAGACTGAAAAATTCCGCCAGCGCTCCTCTAACATAGATTAAGACCGCATGATAGAAAAAATAAGTATATAAAGTAGCGCTTAATAAGGCCGATAATCTGTTGGTAAGTTTTTTCACTAATAAGTACATTCCTATAGCTCCCAGATAAAATCCTGAAATAAAAACCAACTTAATCGACCAAATCAAAGAAAAACCTAAAATATGAAACAATTCCCCAATATAATAAATCAGCGACGGATAAAAATTAAAGAGCGGATAGCCGAAGCCGAAGCCAAGACCGCCGACCCATCTTGGATATAAGTATCCCTGTTTTAATCCCTCGTCTAATAGAAATAACCTTACAATATGTTGGTCGTCGTGAATGGAAAAATACTGGTTGTTTAAAATTCGGAAGAAGGCAGGAGCTGTTATAATAAAAAGAAGCAACAGATCAACAATAATTAATTTTACCCTATGCATAACCAGATTATAACAAGTGTAATGAGCCTATTTTTTCAAAGTGGATACTCGGCAGTTTTAGGTTTGATTGCAAATCTTGTCCTTACGGTTCTTCTTTCTCCCGCTGTTTTTGGAATGTATATAACTGTTTTGTCAATCATCTCTCTGCTTAATTATTTTTCAGATATTGGCCTAGCCGCTTCATTAATTCAAAAAAAAGAAATTTCCGATGAAGATATTAAGACAACCTTTACTGTTCAACAAATATTAATAACTATTCTGATTACAATAGGTTTTTTCTCAACCTCTTTTATCAAAAAATTTTACATCCTTCCTACCGAGGGTATTTATCTTTTTTGGGGACTTTTACTGGCTTTTTTTATCTCATCTCTAAAAACAATTCCCTCGATCTTTCTTGAACGCAAAATTCAATTTCAAAAAATTGTGCAGGTCCAAGTAATCGAAAATACGGTTTTTTACTTATTGTCAATAATATTGGCTATTTTAAATTTTGGCGTAATGAGTTTCACCTATGCTGTCATCGCGAGAGCAATTGTTGGATTAATCGCAATGTATTCAATTTCTTTTTGGAAACCAACTCTAGGTGTATCAATAAAAAGTCTGAAGCATCTTCTTTCTTTTGGACTACTTTTCCAGGCCAGTTCTTTTTTAGCCTTGTTTAAGGACGATCTTATTATACTGTTCCTGGGAAAAGTTCTGGGATTTGAAGCCTTAGGTTACATAGGTTGGGCTAAAAAATGGGCAGAGTCGCCCATTCGAATCATCATGGATAATATTAGCAGGGTGCTTTTCCCGGTCTTTTCCAGAATCCAGGGTGATAAAGAAAAAATCTCAAGACTACTTGAAAAACTGTTAAACTACCAAACCACACTTCTTGCTCCTACTATGGTCGGACTAATACTTTTGATGGAACCGTTAGTAAATATTATTCCACGTTACAATAAATGGTTGCCGGCTTTGCCATTTTTCTATATTTTTTGCTTATCAGCTTTCTTTTCCTCCTACTCTACCCCATTCATGAACCTTTTTAACGCCCTGGGTAAAGTTAAAATATCATTTTCTTTCATGCTTTTTTGGACAGTAGCAACTTGGCTACTTACGCCGATTTTTACTCGGATGTTTGGCTTATATGGATTCCCGCTAAATCAACTTATTCTATCTCTTACCTTCGCAATTGTATTGTATATGGCTAAGAAAGAAGTTAATTTTAGATTCCTACATTCAGTTTATAAACCTTTATTGGCAACAACTCCAATGGGAATTATTACTTTCTTAATTGTTAATTCAATTGTCCCCACTTATCCTTTATTGACTTTGATTATCTTGATTTCTGCATTAATTTACTTTATTACTTTGAAATTTATATTTAAACTTGATTTGATAAAAGAAATAAAATCAATTTTTCTCACATAACTGCCTTATTATCTTCGGTGTTTATAGCTAAACCTTCACTAATCAAATCATCTAAAAGACCCTTGATAGTTTCGTCCACTTCCTTCCAAACGCCTATGGAAATTTCATTAATTATCCCCTTATCTCTTCTTCTTAATGCCGATTGAAATATTTCACAAAAAAGTTCTTCATTAAAAACAGCTCTTTCAAGGTTTTCAGATAGTAGATTCACCTGATGTTTTATAATCTTGAAATATTTCGAATCTTTTACTGTATCGATTAAGGATTTCCAAAACTTCTCTGGTTCCTTACGTAATACCTCTGCCACAACCATTGGAATTACATTTTTTCTTGTATAGTCCCCCCAGTTTTTTCTAATATCGTAGAATGTTCTTTCAGTCGCTTCAAATATCGCTACGTTATTTCTGATTTCTTCGAAAATTAATTTTTCAAATGGTGTAATAACTTCATTTCCATTCGATATTTTTTCAAAATAGCTTTTAAAGCTTGATAGATCATCTGCAGGTTCGCCAAATTCTTTATTGTCTTTGAAAAATCTATAAACTAATCCTTTATCTTTTGAATCAACATCTCTTTTTTCTCTTTTTTCTATGATGCCATCTACTTGTTCCAATAGTAATCTTACATCGGAAGCGAAAGGAATATAGAACCAGGACGGGTAGTTAGCTATGTAAGCAAAATTAAGTGTACGAGCTGCTTTTTCTTGTCTTTTCATGCCTTCTGGGAAGTCTAATAATAAAGACTCGTACTTCCCTTGAGGTTTAAAAAAACTCTCAAGATTACTAAATGGACTAAAAATTCTACAAATTTCATTAATCTTGTTTCTATGTTTTAACGCTAATCTACTATCTGTTAGATAGGGCAATAACCTCATTAGAGCATGACCAACTTCATGGTAAACAAATGTAGACATAGTATTAGGATATTGATCAAAAGTTTTTTCATTTAATTCTGAGAAAGAAATGCCAATATTCCGACTAGAATCCGTTTTTCCAAATATGTGGCCTTTTGGGTTTTGAAAAATACTAATACTACTAGCCACTCGGTCCAAACGATATTTTCTCAACAATTCTAAAGTTTTTTCTTCGATCCCATTTATATCTTTAGCATTAATTGCAGTTTGCGCCGGACGATTTTTTAAATTTGGATCAGATTTATAATTCATTACATACTTTTTGCCTTTTTCAGAACTATACCATGAATTTCCAGCATAAAAATATAGTTCACACCCGTCTAAGATGTTAAAAAGATAATTTTCAGAAGGAAACCAGTGACCTTCAATGTTTCCAAAAATATCTGTCAAATAGGGATTTTGTATCTCAAATATCTCATCTCCTAAAAATGGATCTTTAAAGCCCTCTTCTTTGGAATAATCTGGACTTTTAAGCGCGTGATCAAAACCTTCTGGATCATTTCTAAATTTTTCTCCTACTCTCAAAACTGCCCATAAAACGCTAGCAGTATGATAAAAGTCTTCACTAATAATATTAAATTCTCCCTGATTTAATTCAGGATTTTTTTTTAATTTATTATAAAGAACAGATATCCTTCTAAGTTCTGTTACTGTTTTATTAACATCTTCATACCAAACTTCATTATCAAAATTTGTTTCTTTGAGTCTATCTTTATAGTCGTCACCAAAATCTAATAAACCACTCCTTACATCAAGTAATAATTTACTATCAAAACTGTCTATATTTTCAAAAAATCTGTTGTTACGCCACTTTTCTCCTGTTAAGTCTTGTTCTGGGGGGGTGGTTTAAAAGATTTAAATGCTAAAGCGCCTAAACCTGCGCCGGCAATCTTTAAAAAATCCCTTCGAGAAACTGGAGGTTCACCATTTACCATTTGAGTTCATTATAATGGATTTTATCGAACTAAATTGAAAACATTTAGTTTGATTTATGGATTCTGGATTGATATCATCGGAGTATGAAAATATCAGCAATAATAGTTGTAAAAAACAATCCTCCGCATCTTTTTGAAACATTGGAATCGATAAGGAATTTTGTTTCGGAAATAATTATCGGTGACATAGATATAGGAAATGACTACAGAAAAAAACTTTTGGAAAATAAAAAAGTTAGAATTGTTCAGCTCCCTTCTGATATTCCTTTTGCCGATCTGGTAAAAGAAGACCTTAAAAAACAAGCTAAAGGCGAATATATACTTTATCTCGATCCGGATGAAATTTATCCTTCGGCTACGCTCAGGACAAGCCCCTCATTAACAACTCTAATGGACAAGTACGATATTTTTTACTTTCCCAGAAAAAATATTATTTTCGGAAAATGGATAGAACACTCCCGCTGGTGGCCCGACTATCAACTTAGGTTGTTCAAAAAAGAATCAGTTATTTGGCCAAGACAGATTCATCCTGTTCCAAAAACAAGAGGCAAAGAATACAGATTTGAAGCAAAACAAGAAAACGCCATTCTTCATTACAACTACGACAATCTTGACCAATATTTAGAAAAAGCTATTAGATATGCGAAAAATGAGGCTCAATTGAGGGATAATTATTCACTGACTAATGCTTTGAATGATGCTCGAACCGAATTTATTAGTCGATACTTCGCAGGTAATGGTTTTAAAGACGGTATGCATGGATTTGCCCTAGCCATTTTACAGATGTTTTATTATTTTTTGGTCTATTTTTACTTTTGGGAAAGAAAAAAATATCAAAATAGTGAAATTAATATTCCTGTAACCTATCAAGGGTTTGTTACAAATTTATACTATGAGAGTAGTTTTTGGCATGATTTAAAAATTTTAACTTTCGGGGTGGAAAAAATTAAATCAAAGTTAAAAAACACATTATTTAAAATGTTGAAATAATGCTTACAAAAAAGTTACTTTTTATTTTATTTGTCTTATTTATATTAGTCCGCCTGCCTTTTCTTGACCAAATCAATCTACTTCCTGACGAACGCGACATTGCGTTATCCGGTTGGTCGATAGCACAATCCGGTAAAGACCTCTTCGGCAAACCGTTTCCGCTGGTTTTTGAAAATATAAGTCCAAATAATCCATTATTTGCAATATATTTTGCAGCACTCTGGTTCTTTTTTATACCGATAAAATCCGTGTTTCTTGCCAGGCTTCCCTTTGTTCTGATCTCTTCCCTACTTGTATTTATCGTATTTGAAATAGTTAGACAGATTTCTAACGATGATAAAAAATCACTTATAACGACTGCTGTTTTATGTTTTAATCCCTGGATTTTCCACATCACAAGACTGGCTCTCGACATTCCGCTTGCCATGGTATTTCTTTTTTCCGGTGTCCTTTTTTACCTTAAAAAAAAGAAACTAATGGCACTAATATTATTTTTTCTAACAGTTTTTACCTATCAAGGTTCACGACTCCTTATTCCTTTTCTTTTGATTTACCTGGAAATATTTTTCCTGATTAAGAAAAAATCCTGGAAGTCTTTCGCATTTAATTCTTTCAAAAATCTTTTATTTGTTATTTTTCTAGTAATAATAGCTTCGTTTTTAGAGCCTGGAATAAGTAAAAACAGATTATCTGAAATTATTTTCTTTAATAACGAAAAAAATTCCCAGACGGTAATCTTTAACAGAAATACAAGCATCGCTTCTCCCCTAGTTAAGCGTGTTTTCGATAACAAATTAAGCGTATCAATAGATAAGATTGTACTCAATTTTACCAAAGGTTTGGATTTGAGTTATCTGTTTAAAACCGGCGATTATAGCCCGTTGAACGGCAACGCAACAACTGGACAATTTTTATTTATTTTTATACTTTTTTATTTCTTAGGAATAGTTTCCATTGGTAAAAAAAGTGCAGTCAGTGATTATTATCTAATAGGCTTCATTCCACTTGGAATGATTCCTGCTTTATTGAGCACTCTTGGGCTTACATTTTCCATAAGGGGTGTTCTATCCTCTTTAGGTTACAGCTACCTTATAGCATCGGGAATAATTTTTTTCTCTCAACATGTAAATAATTCCAAATTAAAAAAAAATATTTTACTTGTCGTAGGAGTTGCATTTGTTATAAACCTGACTTATTTTATATACGGGTATTATGTACGAAGGCCCATAACTATCGGTGAATTGTTTTATGAAAATGAACGACAATTGTCGGTATTTTTACTTAAAGACAACTCACCTTACACAATATATCATCAATTACCCCGGAATGCCTTTTTGAGCTATATTTTTTTCAAAAATGAAAACCTTAATCTTAAAGAAGTTCAGAATAATCTAACAGGCAAAAATTATTTATATAAAAGCAAAGCGTTCCTGAAGTGTAATCATAAAGTTAATTATGTCAAAATAAAAAAGGCTGTAATTCATGAAGCTTGTCTTGAAAAAGACACTTATGATTTATTAAGTGATATCAATAACCCTAAAGTAAAGTATAGAATTCCGTATAAAGACTTTTCCCAAAAGTTTGTCTATTTTGTAATTAAGTAAATATTAATTGATTTATTCTCGAAGATTTTTTTGCTATTTTTTGGCTTACACTTAATCATAATTTTTTCTTGGTCAATTAACTTTCTGATTTCGTAAACATAATCTACCTCTTTTAAAATTGAACAGTCCATCTTCTTTAGACTTTCCAATCTTTTTTTATAGGGGACACCGGTTAATCTGAGTTGAAGTATATTGGCTAAATATTCCTGTTTACCCGATAATGCCGCAACATAAGCTGTATCTTCATAAGCATATAGTAAATTAGATTTTTGGTAGTTTTTCCATTCCTTATTGTAAAGATGAGTCAAAACTATTCCGGCTGTCTGTTTTTTAAGAAAATTTAGCGCCTTTATTTCGTCGACCGACACATAAGCTGCTCCGGGAGCAACCGCAAATAAACGGATCAAATCCAAAGAAGTCGGAATAGAAAGTAATAATATAACTGATGCCAATCCAATTAATATTAATTTCTTTGATTTAATCAAATCATAAACTAAGTGAGTCAAATAAATTGTTAGCAAAAAAATTGCATAGAAAAAAAACTGTATAGTATTCCACCATTCTGCTTTCTGAACTAAAGTAACGGTTAGAAGTATTGAAAAAAAGATAGTGAGAACAACTGTTACATCAAATCTATCTAACTTTCTTCTCAAAGTCTGAATCGCTATGTAAAAAAAAGCAAAGAATCTGGTTCCTAAATAAAAAAATAAAAATAAAGTAAGATTCACAAACTCAATCCAAATAAATCTTGGACCGATTCTTCCCTGCGCCATAATATAATATCGAGCATCAGTCAAATCGCGTAAATAAAAATTACCCGGCTCTTCAGTAATCGTATGAACCAAGGCAAACGGCGACCATCCGAATACCGAACCGGTTTTGAATGATCTTATCGGATCATAGAACAATAAAATACTACAAATGATTAATAAACAAATGATAAATAAATATTTAATTTTTAACGTCATTCCGGTCCCTAAAGGGATTGTAACTCGTCCGGAATCGTTGTTTAGAACTACGATTCTGGAGTCATCGCCCAATCGGCTCTTCCCCAGAATGACATGAGTCATAACCATAAAAATACTTATTACTCCTCCGTAGAATTTCAATCCCATAATCAAAAAAATACATATACCCATTATTAATACCCTCTTAAGATTTAGATTTTTTTCTTTCATTAAAATCAAAATTATGAGAAAAGGAATTAAGGAGAAAGCATATGGAAGATTAGACATAGAATGCATAATCGGCTGAGGAAGAAGCGTAGATGATCCATTCAATGTTTTATCATGCATTAAAGTTAACAAATAGGAAAAAGAACCGGTAAAATAACTCAGAAAAAGAAATACACCTACAAACATAGGTGAATCTTTAATTTTTCTGGCAAGATTTAAAAGTAAGGTCGTAAAAAGAATAAACCAAACAACCGGTAATAATTTGAAATAAGAGAAAATGGCCGAAATTCCAATTTTCGAAAGTAAGAATATAAAAAAATCCAACAAATAGTTATATCCATACAGATTCTCTCCGGAGAAAGTTGGCGCTATAAAAGGAAACTTATTGAATGATACATTCGCTATCGCCAAATGCCAGATTGCATCATGTCCGTGTACGCCCCAGAAATTGATCCCACATGCATCTTTAAAACAAAAAAATGTACCGCTGGGAAAAATAACGAGCATGTAGAGAAAAAAAGCCGGCAGGATAATTAAAAGTAAGAATTTGTACTTTTTGATATAATCAAAAACAGATCTCATAAGTATTTTACGCTGTCATTCTGGGGAGCGACAGCGACTCCAGAATCGTTGTTAGATTCTGGATGCGCTTCTCGACTTCGATCACTTCGATCGAAGCTTACCAGAATGACGTCTATTATTAGTATGACTAATTCAAAACTGGCATTAATAAATGTAATCTACGAGAATTATACCGTACTTGGTGACTTCTTAAAAAGCCTGCTTAATCAGACAAATAAAGATTTTTATCTTATAAATATTGATTTATCAATTCATAGATCCGCCATTAATCTCAATAAAATTGCGGGTGAAACAATATATTCAGAAAACAAAGGTTATGCTCATGGAGTCAATGTTGGCCTGAAAAAAGCTATTAAAGACGGGTATGAATATTTTTGTATTCTTAATAATGACATATATTTCAAAAAAGATTTTATTCAGAATGCCCTAAATTCTATTCGAAAACATTCTACATCTATCATCGGTGGAAAAATATATTATGCGCCCGGTTATGAATATCATAAAGACCGTTATAAAAAGTCAGACCTGGGTAAAGTTATCTGGTATGCCGGCGGATCCGTAGACTGGAATCACGCACTAACTCCACATTCAGGAGTTGATGAAATAGATCGGGGACAATTTAACACTTTTAAAAAAGTTGAATTCGCCAATGGCGCACTGGTACTTTTTGATAAATCTGTCATCAATAAAGTTGGTTTTTGGGACGAAAGTTATTTTCTTTATTTTGAAGACGCTGACTTTTGTGTGAGGGCAAAAAAAGCCGGAGTAAAAATATATTATGATCCGGCCATAGTAATTTGGCATAAAGTCTCTCAATCTACCGGGGGATCAGGATCAAATATTCATCAAAAATATCAAAGAAAAAACAGATTAAAATTTGGATTAAAATATGCTCCGCTTAGAACCAAGCTTCACTTGATAAAAAATTACGTGTTTGACCTTTTGTCATTCCGCACTTGATGCGGAATCCAGATTAAATAGATTCCCGCTTTCGCGGGAATGACAATTATGTTGAAAAAACACTTACTTCTTTTACTTTTAATTTCGGGTCTTATATTTAGAATTGCAATAAGTTTTAATACATATAGTGGTGATGTTACTAATCACATGATCTGGGGTGAAGATGCAGTGAAACATGGTTTACCGGGATATTATGAAAGAAATTTTGAAAAACTCTATGGCCATACTTCTCCCAACTACCCACCTTTAGCAATACTTTTCTTTTCTTTTCTCTATCTTATTAAGGAATGGATTTATCAATTTGCCTGGTTTCTGAATTTTCATATTTCTTTTTTCCCGTCTAATTTTATTTATTTTCTTAAAGATTTTGATTATTACCCCTACCTTCTAAAGTTCCCGGCTATATTTTCAGATATCGGCATTGCCTGCATAACATATCTTTTCGCACAAAAGATCGTTGGAAAGAAAAAAACAAAATGGCCAGTTATCGCTTTATTGTTAGTTTTGTTTAATCCGGCCTATTTTTACAACAGCGCTTATTGGGGCCAAACCGATTCCATTCCCCTATTTTTTTTATTAACTTCATTTTTTCTGCTAATTTATCGAGGAAAAATTCTTACCTCTACAGTCCTTTTTACTCTCGGAATTCTATCCAAACAAACGGTAGTAATATTTATACCTTTATATTTAATAATACTTTACCGATTAATCAGTCTGAAGACATTGGTTAAGATTTTTTTAGTTTCCTTGTTAGTCTTTTGGTTGTTCTTTCTCCCTTTTTTCCGCCAGGGAAATTTATTAACATACCCATTCACAACTTATTTGAATAAAATTCTTTTGTCACCCGGAATACCTTTCACATCTAATCATGCCTTTAATATATGGTATTTATTAACAGGTTCACGCCTAACTTTGGCTTCTTCTAAGTTTATTTTGAATATTTCTCACACAATGTGGGGATATCTGGTAACAGGATTTTTAAGTTTATTAATTCTGTTTAAGTTGTTTCGTCATTCTGGTGAGCAAAGCGAATCCAGAATCGTTGTTGTAAAAAATATTTTATATGCAGGATTTCTTATACCTCTTGCGAGTTTTTTATTCCTGACCAAAATGCACGAAAGACATCTCATTCTTGCTTTGCCATTCCTGCTGCTCTTAACTTACAACAATAAATTTCTATTAGTTTCGTATTTATTTTTATCTCTGTTTAATTTCCTGAATATGTACCATAATTGGTGGTTTCCAAATATTCAAATCCTTATGTTTTTTCTTTCTTCGCCTTTAACCATTATTTTTTTAACTTATACCTTAATTGGGGTCTTTATTCTTATGCTTAAAAATTATTTTTTTATAAGGAATAAGCAGATAAAGCAAATTTAGAATTGCCGCAAATACAATTATCCAATGTTTTGTATCAACCTTTTCAAAACTATCCCAGCCACCTAATCTGATATAAGGATAATAAGAAGTAAGGAGTCCAAAGAAAAAGATGTTCAATCGATTAATCGATTGAACAAAAAATGGTATAAATATAAAAAGATTGAGAAAATACCAGGCCTGAATTTCTGATTTCATTGACAGATATAAAATTACTCCAAGTAAAACAGTGAAAATAATTGTGTTCCGTTTGACATTTGTATTCGTTAGAAATACTATTGGTAAAGTTATATATTTTATCCCAAGGGAAAAAGTAAAAAATAATCTGGCTATAAATTGGCTTCCTGAGTTATGGATGGGACGAAAAAGAAAATAAATACCAATAATTCCAAATGACACTGCAATCAAGTCGTTATGGGAGTTAACTAACCCCTCGATAATTATCAATGGATGAGTAGCAAAAATAATTGCATACTCTTTGCTTATTTTATTTAAGAAAAAAACTGCGAGGAAATAAAAAATAATAAAAATTGATTTGAAAAATAAAAAACTCAAAAAAAACTTTCCCAGGCTTAAAAAAGAGGGAATTAAAGTTATTGGTAAAAAAGACAGTCCGTATGGGTAAGTTCTGTGAGTCCATTGCATGAATCTGAGCCAAGCATCCGAAGGAAAATCCTGAGCTTTAAAAAGGTATGGATTCTGATGATAAAAAGTCATTATTCTTGCATCAAACATATAGTTAAAAAAGTCATGTGATAGAAGTGGATATGAAATTAACAATATGATTCCAATCAATAATGCAAGTTTAACAGGGTTAAATTTTTTATATTTTTTGACAAAAAAATAATGGAATATAAAAAGAAAAACAACTAGGAAAAAGTATAACATCCAGGAAGTTTGCCTCTGATAATAGCCTAAGTAAACCATCTTTTCCCTAAAAACTTCCCACCATTTTGATTGAAAGAAAGTAATATTCGGATCAACGAGAGAAAAGGAATAAATTGTTAATGAAAGTAATGTTAATAAATAAGCTAAAATCATATATTAATGTTGTCATTCTGGGGAGCAAAGCGACTCCAGAATCGTTGTTAGATTCTGGACGCGTCCCGCCAGGGCGGGACTTGCCAGAATGACGTTTATTACTTCATCTATGGTTTGGTTAAAATGGAAAAAGAATTATTTTTTTCAAGTAGTTTGTATTTAATCTCTTTTTTCTTCAGATCATCAACCACCCAGTTTCTTGTTATTACGACATAGTTTTTTTCATCAGACTGTATAAATTTTTCCAGGGTTTTTTTATCGTCCGGTAAATAAGCTAAGGGCTGAACATCCTTACCAGAATAAAATATTGCAATCGGGAGATAGTCATCATCCAAATAAATTGACCTATTATATTTGCCGGCTGCTCTGGAAATCTCAACATCATCGGGAATCCATTTGTTAGCAGGATAAACTTCTCTATAAAAAATTTTAACCTGGAGAAAAGCAATATAAAGAAAAAAAACTAAGTAGAAAAATTTCGAGAGCAATTTTGTCATTCTGGCTTGTCCAGAATCGATTCTGGAGCCGTCCCGCCTTTGGCGAGACTCCCCAGAATGACGATTTACTAACTGTTTTAAGACGTGATTTACCAATTGTATTCCTTCATAAGCTCCAACCGCTATTATCAAACTTAAAGGCAAATACACCGGTATTAAATGCCATAATTCAGTTTCCTTGGAGGTTAAAAATGGATACAGAATTATAAAATTCCAAAGTAAAAGATAAAAAATATTCTTTCTAATAAACTTGAACGATATAAGTAAAAATCCGAGAGAACCCAGCCAGATATAATACCACTTTCTCACTCCCATATGGAGATAAAATAATGGCTGTTCTAACATTGGATGAAAATAGGAAGAAAATTCTTTATTGCGTGTCCCTTTGTGAATAAAATGATATTCGATAAAATCTTGATAAGTTTTAATATGGTAGCTATACCAGGGAAAAACCGCTAGTGTAAAAAACAAACCTCCAATCAAAATTAAAACAAAATTTTTTTTTATACTGATAATTTGCCTAAAGTTAAGATACAGAATAAGAATTATTGCCGATATTCCGACTAAAGTTTTTGATAGAATCAATCCTCCAAAACTTATCATTACCAAAGGAAACCAGTTGAAATTTTTGGCAGATTTTACAGACAAATAAATAGTTAAAACATAAAAAAATACAAAAACAGATTCCAAATTGCCGGATCTAGTCCTAATGACATACCAGACAGATGTCCCTAAAATTAATGCTGAGGCAAAACCAATTATTTTTTTTCCAAAAAGCTCTACGCCGATCTTGTACATGAACAAAATAGAAAAAATCCCTAATAAAGCTGAGGGTAACCTAGTAGTAAATTCGTTAACTCCAAAAAATTTATAAGAAATAGCCATTAACCAAAATCCCATCGGCGGATGGTCATAATAAGGTTTACCATTCCAAACCATATTCATAAAATCTCCTGTTCTCGCCATGTCTCGTGCAATTGAACCATACCACGCCTCGTCCCAACTTGCGAGTGTGTTATAATCTAATCGATAAAAGAAGATAAAAGTAAAAAATATGGCTAAAAAAATCATCGGTGCTGCACTTTTTATTTTTGTCATTTTCCTTTTCTGCTATTTTAGATTAAAACCTCTCTATTTTCAAACCGTCGGCTATACATATGATCAAGGTAGGGATTTCCTCAAAGCCGCCGAGATCATAAGAGACAGAAATATCACATTCATTGGCCCAACTACAGGCATCCAAGGACTCTTTCACGGAGCCTGGTACTACTATCTACTTGTAATTCCCTATTTGCTTTTTAACGGCTCTCCGATTGGATACTACTATTTCAATTTTATTCTTCATCTGTTTTCGCTTTTTATCCTGATGTTTTTTATAAAAAAATGGTTTGGCTCACTGATCTCGTTATTAATAGGTGCCATAATAGCCTCTTCTCCCTACTTTATCTTTACATCCCTATTCGTTGGAAACAACATTTTTGTCCTTCCTTTGCTTGTTTTATTCATCATCTGTAATTATTATATTTTTAATGCTGCCCGTACTGTTAAAAAAACCATTTGGTTTTGGGCGGGATTGCTTGTCGCGCTAATCTTTGAATTCGAAGTAGCATTCGGTCTTTTCTTGCTCCCAAGCTATATTTTGATTCTTCTTTTGAATAAAAATACTAGAAAAAATCTTTCCGTCAATAAAGGACTACTCCCATACATGGCTGGCTTGATTATTCCATTCGTTCCACGGATATTATTCGAGATTAAGAATAACTTCATGCAATCAAAGGTGCTCGTCTCCTTTTTCTTTAAGCCAAAAATTTTCAATCCCAGGACTTTCAATGAAATTATCTTGGATAGGGTAAATTTATTTTGGGGTTATTTTAAGGGAATATTTTCCGATCAGTTGGTGTTCTCCGTATTTTTATTTACGCTAGTAATTTGTCTATTGGTCGTGCTATCCAAGTTAAACAAAAGCAAGGACAGAACGTTGGGATTCTTTTCTTTAAGCGTATTGTTACTTTTTGTACTTTCTTTATTCTATAAAGATAATTTTTGGGGAAATTACTACGAAGGCATCCAATATTTATTTTTGGTAATGTCGGGAAACATTCTATATGTCGGACTAAAAAAAGTGAATATGCTATCTTTGTTGATAGCTGCTCTTTTGATTATTGTCCTTGTGAATTCCGCCAACTCCGTCGTGAAGGATTGGAGCAAAAAACCCGAAAGAAAACTACTCGGCAACCAACTTGCTATAGTCGATTATATTTCCGACAAATTTGGCGACAAGGATCGCGAATACTGCGTAAAAGTCTATACTCCTCCTGTTATTCCCTATACTTACAGATACTTATTTCTTCACAAAAATATCTCAAAAAAAATCCCGCAGCCTAAGGAAGATTGGGTCAAAGACAAATGCTGGTTTATCATCGAAAACGATGACTACAAAGAAAGACGACTCCAATGGTTAGATAGTAATATCCCCAAGGATGCTAAAGTTATAGAGAAAAAAACATTCCTTGACGTAGATGTGGCATTATACGAAATTACCAAACAAGAATAAAAAATGGATATAACAGTCGTCATTCATACTCTAGACGACCAAGAAAATATAGTTGACTGTATGGAATCTGCGAAGCTCCTCACCGATAAAATAATCGTTATCGACATGGAGAGCCGCGACGCGACCGTAAAACTGGCAAAAAAATCCGGAGCCGAAATATATTTTTTCCCGCCCGCCTCTTATGTTGAGCCCGCCAGAAATTTCGGAATCGGCAAAGCCTCAACCAAATGGGTATTTTTGTTGGACACGGATGAACGACTGACTCCTGAACTGGCAGAAGAAATCAAATCCGCTCTCGTTAACCCTCAATATTCGCATTTTAAAATCAACCGGAAGAATATCTTCAGTGGAGTTAAGTGGTTGAAACATGGAGGCTGGTGGCCAGACCAGATAATAAGACTTATAAATAAGGAACATTTCAAAAACTGGCCCAAGCAAATTCACTCCACGCCGGTAATATCGGGTAGTATAAGAAGCCTGAAAAATCCGCTACTCCATTATTTCCATGGCGATCTGGAATCTATGGTTACAAAAACAATCATCTTTGAAGATATTGAATCCAATCTACTCTTTAAGGCCAAAAAAAATGTTGAGACTTCCACTTTTTTCAGAAAATTTCTGGGAGAATTATATAGAAGACTTATCGGAAATTTGGGCTTTTTGGACGGCAATATTGGTATAATTGAATCTACATATCAAGCATTTTCCAAAACAATAACTTATATTTATTTATATGAAAAAAGCCGCACTATACGATCCTTATCTTAACACTCTCGGTGGCGGCGAAAAACATATTCTCTCTATCCTTAAAGTTCTGGAAGACGAAGGTTTCGAAATCAATATCTTCTGGGATAAAAATCTGCAGAGTCAAATTGAAAACCGATTTCGGCTTCAATTTGTTAATAAATTAAGAGTTTTGCCTAATATTTTTAATAATTTAGGCTCAAACAACCCTCAGGGTTTGTTAAAGAAATTAATTACTTTAAAAGGCTTTGATATTTTCTTTTATGTTACCGATGGCAGTTATTTTTTTTCCTCGGCTAAAAAAAACTATGTCTTCTGCATGGTACCGAATAAAAATCTGTACAAAAGATCATTAATTAATAAATTAAAAACCTTCAACTATCGATTTATTACAAATTCTTACTTTACCCAAAACTGGTTAAAAAAATGGGAAATTAAGTCTGAAGTGATTTATCCTTATTTGAATCAGGATTTTATTGATATAAAAATAGATAATCTAAAAAAAGAAAATATTATACTATCTGTAGGAAGATTTTATGGCCATCTTCACTCTAAAAAACAATCCATACTGATAAATCTGTTCAATAAACTGAAACAGACTAATGATATGTTTAAAGATTTTAAACTAATATTAGCCGGTGGACTGAAAGAAGAAGATAAATCATACTTTGCTGAACTGGAATCCTCAATTAAAAATAATCCTGATATTTTATTAAAACCCAATCTTTCTTACTCGGAGTTATTTGAACTTTACAAAAAATCTAAAATTTATATTCACCTGGCCGGATTTGGAGTTGACGAAAATAAAAATCCAGAACAGGTAGAACACCTTGGAATCGCTCCTCTGGAAGCTATCGCCAGCGGCTGCCTAACATTCTGCTATAACGCCGGCGGCCCCAAAGAAATAATTGAAAATGAAAAAAAAGGTTTCTTATTCAACTCTCAAGAAGAATTAATTAGCATGCTATCTAATACGCAATTAAATAAAAAAAAACTGGGGCAAATAAAAATTAATGCTAAAAAATTTGCTGTTAATAATTTTAACTATAAAATTTTTAGTAAAAAAGTAAAAGAATTATTACTTATTTAACTCAGCTTACGCGCTTTATACTTCGAACGATTAGTCGAGAAGTTCCCGACTCCGCTATCGCTACGCTCGAACAATAAAACTCTGTGTAAGATGAGTTATTTAATATATAAATGGAAAAAATTACACTTTACGATATAGCTGCATGGAAATCTCATTTAGTTGAAATGCGTGAACAATTTGCTCAACATATAATGAATCATAGTGGAAAACCATTAACAACCTGTCATGATTACATTAAGTTTTCAACATCAATTCGAAGTGACCAGGAAACAATAAGAGACATTGAAAGAGAACAAAAGTCTTCTAATTAAACTTATAAGAAAGTTGATAAAATATTGACAATGAAATATATATTAATTTCTATTATCATTCCGGTTTATAAAAACTACGAGATGTTTTTTCGAAATCTGAAAAATAATAAAAAATATATTGACGTCTGTGAAGTCCTAGTTATGAATGACTATCCCCAGGAAAAAATTGCAAAGGAAGTTAAACAAATTATTCCTGACGCTATAACGATAGATAATGAACTAAATCTTGGTTTTGGAAGCAACGTTAACGCAGGAGTAAAAAAAGCTAAAGGTGAATTTGTTCTGCTTTTGAATTCTGATGTAATCCTAAAAGATGATTCTTTTAAAAAAAGTGTTGAAGTATTCAAAAAAGATAAAAGCTTATTTGCATTATCCTTTGCCCAGTATGAATCCGATGGAAAATTAATCGGAGCCAATCGTGGTTTTTTCCAAGATGGTTTAATCAACCACGACCGACAACTGATTACCGACAACCGAAGACTGACTACTAACTTCTGGGCTGAAGGTGGCTCTTCTATTTTTAGAAAAAGTTTATTTCTTAAGCTTGGATCTTTTGATCAGTTATATAACCCATTTTATTGGGAAGATATTGACTTATCATACCGCGCCTGGAAATCAGGATACAAAATCTACTATTATCCCGCTGTCAAAGTACAACACTATCACGAATCAACAATTGGCAAATTTTTCCAGAAATCGTCAATTATGAAAACTGCATATCGAAATCAATTTATATTTAATTGGAAAAACATCACAGATCAGGACTTATTTATTAAACATTTATTATTTCTGCCGATATTATTAATCAGATCAATTTTTACAGGAAATTTAATTTTATTACAAGGTTTCTTTTTAGCATTAGTTCTCCTGCCAAAAATTATTGGTTCCAGAAAAAAAGCTGTAAAATTATTTAGAAAAAAGGACAAAGAAATTTTAGATTTATTTAAATAACCATTGTCATTCCAAGCGATGATTTTTGAAGTCGAGATATCTCACAACCGCTTTTGAATAAGATTTCTCGACAGGCTCGAAATGACAAATCAAAATTATGAAAAATAAAATAACTTTTCTTATCTTAACTGCATGTATCTTAATTCCCATTTTTTTACATTTTTATAAAATCAATGAAATTCCACCCTGTATAAACGCCGATGAAGCCGCTTTCGGCTACAATGCTTACTCTATTTTGAAAACCGGCCGAGACGAATATGGATCTTTTATGCCGCTTCGCTTTAAATCATTCGAAGACTACAAACTTCCTATCTATACCTATTTATCGGTTCCCTTTATGGCAATTTTTGGACTAAATGATTTCTCAACCAGAGTTCTCAATATCTTAATTGGAATTTCGTTCGTTCCTTTGATGTATTTTTTAGCCAAAGAATTATTTTCTAAAGAAAAGGTTTCATTGCTTTCTGCTTTTTTAACCTCATTAAGTCCGGGGATTTATATACTTACCCGTCATGCACATGAAGGTGTAATCGGAACTTTCTTTATATTGTTGAGTCTTTTATTTTTAGTTAAATACTTAAAGTCACAAAAATTACAATATTTTATATTCCTCAATATTTTTTTACTTCTAAATGCTTTTTCATATCAAACCGGAAGAATTTACCTGCTCTTTTTCTTCATCCTACAACTAATAATTCTTTATTATGAGAAAAAATTAAAGGAAAGCAAAATTGCAATTAAAGTGTTAGTGTTACTGTTTATTGTTACTTTTTCACTTTTTTTTGACTTCAAATATGGACTCAATAGAGTTAATAATCTTCTTTTTTTAAAAAATGCCGGATTTAATTTGAGAATTATAGAATATCTTGGAGAACACCCCAATAGAATTATTCACAACAAATTAACGGAGGCACTACGCGATGTATCCAACCGTTATGTGAGTCAATTTTCACCGGAATACTTAGTGATAAATGGAGATTCTAATTTGCGTTTTGGTTTCCCTAATCTGGGACTTTTTACTTTTATCGAATATTTATTTATTTTTATCGGATTTTACTTTCTGTTTAAAAATAAGGAAAGATTCAGATACATGCTTGTTTTTCTGATTTTAATAACTCCAATCAGTAACGCTTTAACCTGGCAGGGACAATCACTCATCAGAACCTATACCTTGTTATTTCCTATCATTCTTGTAATAGCTTACGGATTTTATAACTGCTTAAACTCTATAAATAACAAATCTGTCCGACAATTATTTGCTATTTTTTGTATTGGATTGTTTATTTTTTTTAAATATTATTCCTTTGACACGTACTTCAATCACTATCCAAAAAGAGCTACGACTATACGCGCCTGGCAATGCGGCTATAAAGAACTGGTTGATTATGTAAAACAGAACTATGACAAATATGACAGATTTTACATAACTGACAGACACGGACAACCATACATATATTTCCTCTATTACTGGCCATTTGACCCTGCAGCATACCAAAAACAGGCAAAAATCTCAGCTCCCGATCAATATGGATTTGGACAGGTCGGAAAGTTTGACAAGTTTGATTTCAACTTTCAACTTAATCCAATTCTAAAAAAATCCGCATTCATCGGCTATCCCGAACATTTCAATAATGCCGATCAGGAAGTGCTAAACAAAATAAAAAAAATCAAATTCGGAACGGAGGAAATATTTTGGATTTATGAAGCGAATTAAGATGATTCCTAGATTCTACTAATCAAAAGAATTTCTCCTATTTCTTTATTTGGTGGGTCTTTAAGTAGAACGGAAAAGGATTGCATATTCACATCATCGACAATAGCTGGTGTATTTCCTTCGCCTAACTTCATACCATCATCCAATAATGAATCATTTAAGACTCCACTATTTTCAAAAACTCTACCAACAAGAAGTACTAACTTTGCAATTTCTTCAAAACCACCTGGTCCGCCGTAAGCTTCTGGATAATTTACTCTTCCAATATTTACTTGTCCTTCTTTTAATCCTCCTACTCCTAAAACTGCTTATATCTGTTTTTTTGACATAGAAGAATTATATCAAATTAAATCCCATAGTCAATTTAATGAACATTTAATTAAATGTGGCGATCGTAAGAAATAGTTAAATAAGTAAAAAACAACGATTCTGGACAAGTTACAATTCCTTTAGGAACCAGAATGACGTTTTTAAAGACGATTAATTTCTACTTGGTGTTTTTTATTGTTAAAACAGATTTGGAAATTGTCAAAAAAGGATTTCAATCCTAAAATATTCGTATCAACGCCCAAATTTGGAGAAAAAGATATTTCCGCTAAAAATACCTCTCCAGCAAATTTTACCGGAAGCTTATGGACAAAAGCATCAATTTTTTCTCCATTTCCGACAGTTAAATTTATTTTTCTCCCCTTTTTTATATCTAAACCAAAAATAAAAGCGTATTCTTTTGAAAATACAGAATATGCTGCACCAGAATCAAGATAAGCCGGAATTGTATACCAAATGCCATTTTTTGACTTCACATCGACAGTAACTATGGGATCACCTTTTACATATGGATACAACATATACTAAAGAAGAAACGGTCTATCTTCTTGTCTCATCACTGAAAAAAGCGTTATTTTTTTATGAGGAAATTTCTTTTTTGCAATATTTAGAGATATGATTATGCTATCACTTGCTGCAACAACACGGCCATCAACAATAGCAACTTTTTTACCTGAATATTTTTCGTATATATTTTTTGGGATATCAGCTTTCATAATAATTTTATTTTACTACAGAAATTAATAATAAACAACGATTCTGGATGCACTCCGAAAATCATCGCCTACCAGAATGACGCTACATTTTTAAACAAACAAAATTATTGAAAGATTATAGAAGGCGTGAATTAGAATTGGCACTAGGAGATTTTTTCTGTCGAGGAAGACAAATGAATTGACAAGACTTAACATCAAATCGGTTCCCATAAATAACAATAGTTGATCGCCGGTTAATTTAAAGTTGGTAAAAAGAATCGGGACATGTAAAAAGAAAAATAAAATGCTGGCAAAAAATGATGACGTATAGATATTCTTTGACTCCTGATAAAGCCTTTTTAGTATAAATCCCCTGGATAATATTTCTTCCGAAATAGCAGTTGCAACTGCTATCAAAACCATAACGAAAATCATTTCAACGTTTACTGCCTGCTGGAAAAAAACCAGTTTTTTAAATTTAAGAACATTGGCTAAAATTGCGCTAAAAGAAAAAATTCCTCCTATGACAAGACTTATTAAGAGATCAGAAAGTGTAAACTTAAATTTCAATTCGACAGACGGAAAAAAAGATTTTTTCTCAACTCTTCTTATGTAGTAATAAACCGGAAGAATAAAAACTAATGGTTTTGCAATAAATTCATCAAACCATTCCGGAAGCTTAAACTTTGCGCGGTAAACAGCCCAGATAATCAAAATAACAGCCCAGAGATTAAGTGCTCTTTGAGTCGGAGTAACCTTGCCCTTCATATTTGAAAAATGTACTCCTTTTTTTTAAATAAATCAAATCCAGATCAGACTCCTTTAAGTAAAATAGAAAGCCGTGTTTTTAGAACCCGGGAAAGTTTGTTCAATACTTTAACTGAAGGATTAGCTTTTCCCTCTTCAATTCTTGCCAAATAAGTCCTGTCCAAATCAGATAGCAGAGCCAATTGCTCCTGAGATAATTTTCTCTTTTGCCTGATGCTTATTATTTTCTCTCCTAACCTATTATAAAAGAAGTTGCCACGCACCATATTGAGGTTAAGATATATTATGAAGTCGGCATTGTCGATGGATTATAATCCACAAAGTGTATATTTTAGCCCTTCATGAAACCATAATTTTATCGAATGATATGTGGCTTATAATCCACACTTATTCAAGGAAGTCTTTGAGTTTGCGGGCTCTTGTAGGGTGTTTTAACTTCCGGATAGCTTTTGCCTCTATCTGGCGTATTCTTTCACGCGTTACCTTAAACTCTCTTCCGACCTCTTCAAGGGTTTTAGGTTTACTGTCCTCTAATCCAAAACGCATCATTAAAACCTTTCTTTCCCTGGGAGATAATGTTTCCAGGACTTTACCTAACGCATCCTTCAATAATTCACGGGAAACTTTATCATAAAGAGTCAGCTGATTTTGATCTGCGACAAACTGTTCCAAAGTAGCTTCCCTGTCATCACCGACCGGAGTCGAAAGTGATTTGGGCTGTTGAGAAATTTTGGTCAGATTCTCTACTTCCTCGACCGACATCATCATCTCTTTTGCAATTTCTTTGACCGAAGGTTCACGTCCTAATTGCTGCGTTAATCTTCTTTGCGCTTTATAATAACGGTTAATATGATCTACCATATGAACCGGTATCCTGATTGTCCGTGATTGATCGGCGATGGCTCTTGTTATGGCCTGTCTTATCCACCAAGTTGCATATGTCGAAAATTTGAATCCCCTCCGCCAATCGTATTTTTCCACTCCCCTGATTAATCCCCGGTTCCCCTCCTGAATAAGATCTAAAAATGAAAGCCTCCTGCCTAAGTATTTTTTGGCAATAGAGACTACCAATCTTAAATTTGCTTTAATCAATTTTTCTTTAGCATCAAGGTCGTTCTTCTCATATCGTTTTGCCAAAGCAATTTCTTCCTCGAATCTTAATAGCGGAGTTTTACCGATTTCCTTAAGATACATCTTAATCGGATCCAGGGATTCACCATGCTTCAAAACTACTAACTGCTCCAGCTCTTTTTCCATTTCCTCGGCTGTTTTTTTAAAATCGGGGTCTTCTCTGGTCGAAATTGTTTCAAAAATATCAATACCGTTCTTTAGAGCTTTATCAAAAAACATATCAATATCATCGATATGTTTCTCGGCTCCAGGATAAACAATAAGAATATCGTCCTGGACCAAAAAACCGTCTTCTTCTCCCTGCTTTAACAGATCATTTAAAGTTTTTGGCAATCTTTGTTTAGTCATACCACTTCGCTGTTAACGAAATATAAAATTAACAGCTTCGTTAGGTATTCTAGATTTTACTGTAAATCAGTATTTAAATACCTAACGTAGCTATCAAAGTTTATTTTGATAGCGGAGTGGTATCATATTTACTATTATAACGTAATAATCTTCTTTTCTACACGGGTCAACTCCCGGCTTATTAGTCTGATATTATCCTTTGTTCCATTTTCATCGGATCCTTCCGAAGAGGATAATTCGGATATTTTTCTTTTTAAGCTGTATCTTTTGGCTTCATAAACTAATTTTTCTATTTTTTCGTTTTTTACTTCTATCTCTGTTGAAGCAAATAAATAAAGCTCATCAAATGTCGATCTTAGTTCCGGTGCCAGAGTTTCAATAAATTTATTCAATTCCAGTTGTTTATTTTTTTCCTTATAACTTAAAAATAATTTACAAATTTTCTGATAAGCCGGAACTGAAAAATCTTCGACTGTAAATGTATTAAATATTTCTCCTGCTCTTTTATAGGGATCTTCACTCTGAAAAATAATACTTAACAGGTACTTTTGAATAACAATTTCTCTCATCATTTCGGCAGCTGTTTTTTTCTGGAACGGAGTTGAAAATTTTTGTAGTTTTTTCCTCTTCAGATTCCTTATCAGAACTTCAACACTTGACTCGGATACTCCTAAAATTGCCGCAATTTTTTTAATGTAGTGTGACTGTACGATAGGATTTTTTATCTTCTCTATATATTTACTTACTTCTTCGGCGATCTTTTTTTTACCGTAAGGATCGTTAATTGAATTTTTCTTCTGGGAGATTTCGATAATAAAATCATAAAAAGGAACCGCGGTTTTTAAAGCTTTTTTAAATTTAACAGGGTCTTTTCTTACGGCCTCATCCGGATCCTTAGCATAGTCAAAACTGACTATACTAACATTAAATTCCAGGTTTTCCGCTTCTTCAATACCTCTTTTCATTGCCTCTTCACCTGCCTCATCGCTATCAAGGGCTAAAGTAATATTATCGGTAAATCTTTTCAAATACATAAGTTGCTCTCTGGTTACGGCAGATCCCTTAATTGCCGCTATATTTTCTATCCCCTGCTGATAAGGAGAAATCACATCAAATTCACCTTCGACTAAAAGAATATTATTCTCTTTTTTGACAGCTTCTTTTGCAAGATTAATACCAAAAAGCGTTTCTCTTTTGCGATATAGGAGTGTCTCGGGAGTATTAATATATTTTGCCTCTTTTGCCGATTGATCCATAATCCTTCCCGAAAATCCGATAATATTGCCTCTTGCATCTTTAATCGGAAAAACCAATCTTCCCCTGAAACGGTCATAGACACTTCCCCTTTCACTTCTTACTATTAATCCGCTGTCCAGAATTTCAGACTCACTGTATTTCTTCTTTTTTAAAAATTTTAGCAATGAATCCCAGGACTGCGGTGCATAACCCAACTGGAATTTTTTTATTATTTTTATATTTAGTTCACGTAACACAAGATAATCCAGGGCTTTTCTACCGAACTTAGTTTCGTGAAGAATGTACTCAAAAAATTCTGCTGCCAGGTTATTTATACTCAGCATTCTTTCCTTTTTTTTCCAGGTCTGGTCATCAAAACTTACTTTGGTTAATTTGACTCCGGCTTTTTCTGCCAACTCTCTCAAAGCTTCACTGAAAGTTATATTTTCCCACTTCATCAAAAACTTAATTACATCGCCACCATCCTGACAAGCTCCGAAACAGTGCCATATCTGACGGTCTGAAGACACTACAAACGAAGGAGTTTTTTCCTGATGAAACGGGCAAACGCTTTTATAATTTCTGCCTGTTTTTTTTAAAGGTATATAAGAATTAATATACTGGATTAAATCTACCTTCTTTTTTATTTCATCAACAACGCTATCCATCAAGTATATTTTATACCACTTCGCTTTAATTTTGCAGTGATATTGGTATATGCCTCCGAAGCTTTTAAAATATAAGTGTAAAAAAATAGTTTTTTGCCAAGAAAATCAAAGCGGGCATACCATTAACCCCTTGAAACTTAAAAGCGAAGGGGTATATAATGATTTAATGCTTTATCTTTTTATTGACTCAAACCGTGTTAAAGTGCTTCAGCTTAAAAAATCGATATTGGGTCAATATGAAACGCGTGTTTTTTCAAAAACATTCCAGTCCTCAAATCTGCTTGAACAGGGTAAAATTGTTAATGTTGATTTTGTGGCTTCGGCCGTAAAAGAAGCACTGCAATCATTGGCAAGTAACGGAATAAAGAATAAGGACACTCTTTTGGTATTACCTCAGGAAAGTTATTCTTTTTTGCGGATTGGTGTTCCTGCCGATATAACCTCTTCTGCCATATCTTCTTTTATCATGGATAAGGCAAGATCCAATCTCTCCCTGAATTTAGACGAATGTTCTTATGACTATTTTCTGGAAGAAAGTCCTGCGGAAAAATACATACATTTTTTTGCCATTGAAATCGAAGTGCTACAGAAATACAGGGAGGCTTTACATCTAATTGACCTTAAATTAAATATTGTCTTACCCGAGACAGTAACTTATTTTAAACTTTTCCAAAAAACTTTAAGAAAAGATAAAAAAGAAAATATTCTTTATGTTACCTATGACGAAAGTAAATTAAGCGGAATATTGTATGACTCTTACGGTCAGGTATCATCTGAAAAATGGACAGAACAGTTGGTTGATGGTAAAAAAGTTGAAGATGTATTAAAAGAAAAAGCCAAAGAATCGGAAGAAAAAGGAACAAAACTAAACCGCTTAATTTTGGCCGGTGAACAATCCGAAAAAGTCAGACAGGATACTTTTACCAAAGAAATCGGTGTCTGGACAAATCCTTTAAAAAGAATTATTCCGGAATTTTATCAGGAATATTTAAAGCTGCTTTTAAATTCTTCTGATAAACCTTTTTCAGTACTGTCTTATGAAGCTTGTCTGGGTGCTTTTATTTTTAACGAACAGAATAAAAATTTTTCTCTCTTAAATCATACCCAGGGAAAACCGGGCAAACTGATTAGTCTGCCGAAAGTAAATCTGTTAAAAAAAGAGCTTCTCATATTTTTAAGTTCATTTATCCTATCCTTTTTATTTTTTGTCGTAATCACAAACCTGAAATCTAATTTAAACTTTAATTTTAATCAGGCAAAACCAAAAATAACCGCTACTCCAACTCCGACCAGAACTCCAGACAAACCTACCGCTACTCCAACTCCGGTAGTAAAAAGGGATGAAATAAATATTAAAGTATTAAACGGTTCAGGAACTGTTGGAAAAGCCGGGGTTGTAAAAGATTTGCTTAAGAAAAAAGGTTATCAGGAAATACTGACCGGTAACGCCGATGATTTTGAATACGATCAGACCGAACTTCAAGTTAAAAAATCCGCTTCGGCTGTTACCTCAATCATTAAAGTTGACCTGAAAGAAAATGTCGCTTCATTTAAAGAAACTGTCCTCGACGAAGACGAAGCCGCCGATGTTATCCTCATAATCGGCTCGGATTTTAAATGATTAAGAAAATTTAAATATTTTATGAAACGAAGGCAATCTTCCTTCCAAATCATTAATATTGTATATTTCACTGGGACTATCTGTTGTTTGTAACATACTCATAAAATTTGGGTAAGCAATTCCCCCCAATCTCCCTGCCAACTTATTTACTTCTATAATAAATCGTTTTAAATTTTTGACTTCGCCTAAAGCTTGAACTGAAACTAAACAATGATCAACTGTTTCTTGGTCTAATCTTTGACTCATTGCGAAGAATTGAGAATTAGATCCTGATAAAGCATCATATCTGTCAGAGAATGCTGATAAAGAATTTTCTAGGATTAAATTAATCAAACCTTGCTTCTGTCTTTTCAATTTCATATTAATCCCTTTTACATGATGAATAAATTGATTTGCTTGTATTTCAAATTCCGGTAAAGGCAAAGGTTTTTTTTCTTTCATAGTTCAGTTAAAGATTTGAGTATTTAGCCAATTTTAACAGACAGTCCTTAATTTTTTATCAATACAATATGCAATAAACAGTATCGAGTTAATTAGATTGAACAATCCTGTATAATATCTTCAATATGAAGAAAACAAAATCCAAAAAAATTCTTAAATATGATGTTGTTTTTGAAGAAGCAGAAGAAGGCGGATATACCGTATATGTCCCTGCTTTACCTGGATGCATTTCTGAGGGCGATACTTTTGAAAAGGCAAAAAAGAATATAAAAGATGCGATTACTCTCTATTTAGAAAGTATAGAAATTGATCGAAAGTCTGCTTTAAATGATACAATTTTCTACGCATTATGAAGGATCGTTATAAGCTTTATAACTTTTTTTGTCATTTCGAGCATAGCGAGAAATCTAGCGAAGCGTAATTACGCTCACTTCGTTCGCTAGATCCTTCACTTCGTTCAGGATGACACTAACAATATGGAAAAAGAGGAATTGAAAAATCAGTTGGAAAGTATTGTTGCAAAAACTAATTTGCCGGCAATAAAAGAAGAACTTACTTCTTTGGAAAAAAATACTTACGAAACAACCTTCTGGCAAGACAGTAAAAATGCCGCCGAGGTAATGAAAAAAATAAATGATCTTAAAAAAGAAATTGAAGATATTGAGATGATGCAATTACTATTCCAGGAAGGCGAATTAAAAGAAGCGGAAAAACTTATAAAAAAATACCAGATTCTGCTTTTTCTGTCTGCCCCACACGATAAAGGCGACGCAATCTTTGCCATACATTCGGGTCAGGGAGGGACAGAAGCCATGGACTGGTCAGAGATGCTTTTTCGAATGTACACTCGTTATTTTGAAAAAAAAGGCTGGAAATTCGAGGAGTTCAACCGTGTCCCCGGCGAAGAGGCGGGAATAAAAACAAGCACTCTGAAGGTTCATGGCACTTTTGCCTACGGATATCTCAAAGCAGAAGCCGGAGTTCACAGACTGGTAAGACAATCTCCTTTTAATGCCGATAAATTAAGACAGACCTCATTTGCTTTAGTAGAAGTCCTCCCTGTAATTGAAGAAAAAGAAGTACAGATAAATGATGATGAACTTGAATGGCAATTCTACCGCAGCGGCGGAAAAGGAGGTCAGAATGTTAATAAAGTTTCTACCGCCGTAAGACTGACTCATAAACCAACAGGTATCACCGTATCCTGTCAGGATGAGAGATATCAGGGAGCCAACAGAGAAAATGCTTTAAAAATTCTCCGGGCTAAGCTTTGGCAGATAGAACAGGAAATAAAACAGAGTGAGATAGAAACTTTTAAAAAAGTGAAAGTGGCATCCTGGGGCAGACAAATCAGATCCTACGTCCTTCATCCTTATAAATTAATTAAAGACTTGAGAACTGATCATGAAGAATCAAATGTTGAAGCTGTGTTGGGGGGAGAACTCGACGGATTTATAGAAGCCTACTTGAAGAAACTCGAATAACTTGGTATTCTTTTTATATGGAAAATTCCGGAAACAATAAAAAATTAATTCACGATTTTAGCGGTAATGATCAAAATTCATTCTCAATGCCAAGATTTTTTTTACTTTTATTTGCAGTTATTTTAGCCGGAAGTGCGGTTGGATTTCTCCTGAGTAAAACAACCAAAAGCAACACTAAAGGAAACTCCAATTCTAAAAATGCAAAAGTTGAAAAAACTGCAGGCATCGCCGATAAAAAAACGTTCAAAGATAAAGCTGAAGGTAAGTTAAAAGAAGGCGGAATTGACGGGGAGGGGAACTTTCATCTTGAGAGGTCCGGAGGCGAATCACAGAATGTCTATCTTACATCCACAACTGTAGATCTATCCCAATACATCGGTAAAAAAATACGGGTTTGGGGTGAAACTTTTCAGGCAGAAAAAGCCGGTTGGCTTATGGATGTTGGATTAGTTGAAGTTCTCCAATGATTAAATTTGAAAATGTCACAAAAAAATTCCCTTTAGGAAATCTTGCATTAGACGAGGTATCGTTTGACGTAGAAGATAAAGAATTTATTTTTCTGGTTGGACCGTCCGGCGCAGGCAAAACGACTATTCTTAAATTAATAATGCGAGAATCCGTCCCAAGCGAAGGGACTATTCTTGTTGATGACTTTGACATCACCTCAAATGAATTTACGCAGGTTGAAATCTTAAGAAGAAAAATCGGTATGATCTTCCAGGACTTTAAAATTCTTTTTGACAAAAATATCTATGAAAATATTGCCTTAAGTCTAAAAGTAATCGGACTCCCGGATGACCAAATTAATGATCAGGTGGAAGAAGCACTGGAACTTGTTGGCTTATCCAAAAAAACCTACGATTTTCCCATACAGTTATCAGCCGGAGAGATTCAAAGAGTCGCAATAGCCAGAGCAATTGTGGGTGACCGCGATATTATCCTGGCTGACGAACCGACCGGCAATCTTGATCCCAAAACTACCTGGGAAATCATGAGAATATTTAAGAAATTAGAAAAAAACAAAACTATTCTATTTGCAACCCACAATACTGATATCGTTAACAGCTTTCAAAAAAGAGTCCTGGTTTTAAAACAGGGCAGACTGACAAAAGATCAAAGAAAAGGGGGTTACGATATATGAATGAAATACTGACTTCAATCCGGAGAACTCCTTATCAATCGTTGGCAGCCTTTTTGATTTTATTTTTTACTTTATTTTTATCTACAGCCATGTTTATATCCCTGAGTTTTCTTTACGGCCTTCTGGGATATGTTGAAACCAGGCCGCAGGTTACGGTTTATTTTCAAACAAACATACCTCAAAATGAAATATTTAAAATACGTGACAAACTGACTAATTCTGACAAAGTCGAATCTATCAAATATGTTTCTAAGGAAGAAGCGTACAAAATTTATAAGGAGTTAAATAAAGACAATCCGCTTCTTCTGGAAATGGTTACCTCGGATATCTTACCGGCATCTTTAGAAATATTTGCTAAAAAACCGGAGTATCTTCCGGAGCTGGCTGATTTCCTGAAAAAAGAACCGGGTGTAGATGAGGTTAATTTTCAAAAAGATATTCTCGACCGCCTTCTCGTCTTAACTGATATTCTAAGAAAAACAACCATAGTCTTTTTTGGCTTCCTTATATTTTTAGCCGTATTAGTTTTAACAACAACCACTCTATTTAAGATCGCTCTAAAAAAGGAAGAGATAGAACTACTAAAACTATTGGGAGCCAGCAATTTTTATATCAAAAAACCATTTCTTCTCGAAGCTTTTTTATTCGGAACAACCGCAGCCGTTGGATCCTTCGTTATAATACTAGGAATATTATTCTCACTTAAACCATTTTTTGACTCCTACTTAAAAGATATAACTCAATTAAACCTGCCGCTTTATTTTACCCAGTTAACTGTCTGGCCTGTCAATTTAACTTTTTTATCCATAGCTTTTCTACTCTCCCTTGTATTCGGAATCGGTATCGCCTTCCTTGCCACCCTCCTGGCAACACAAAAGTATCTGAAGATTTGAAAAAAGATAGATTTTTTGTTAATCTTAAGATATGAATAAAAGTTATTCTTCTTTCCCTGTAATTAATCCAGAACAAATGGCAGAAAAAGGAGAAGAAATTTATAGTGCCGAAAAAGATAGACTGGAAAAAGAAAATAAAGGGAAGTTTTTGGCAATTGAAGTAGATTCGGGCAAATATTTTATCGGAAAAGACCAAATGGAAGCTTTTCGAAAAGCCAGAAAAAAATTTCCTAAAAAAATTTTTTATTTCATCAGAATTGGCTTTCCAGCGGTAGTTAGTCATTCTACTTACACAAAACCTTTCATTTATGGAAGCGTTCTTTGATCGAAACGGTCGGCCAAAAATAAGATTAAAAATAAAAGGAAGAAAACAGATAGAAATAGTGGAATCAGTTATAGACACCGGATTCGACGGATTTCTGAGTTTACCAATTAGTATTGCTGTTACTTTAGGTTTAGAACTCGCAGGAATTCAAAAAGTAGAATATGCAGACGGTAGAACCAGTAAAGAATTGGTATTCACTATCGAAGTAAACTTCGATGGTAACTGGAAAAAAGTTTATACCACCTTAACCGAAAGTTATGAAGCACTAGCTGGAACCGCTTTGCTAAATGAATACGAGGTAAGACTAAACTTCAAAACTCAAAAAATTACTTTCCTAAAATAAGATGAAATTTTCAATTTTAAATGTGGTAGTCACAAAAGTTGTAAAAGTATTGACTTATAGTAATATAGTTGGTATAATCGAATAAAATTTAGACTAATATGACAAACCCAGATCAATTACCCGCATTCAATAGACCGATACCAGGGGGGGGATTCAATAGTAAAAAGGGTTCGAGTCAAACATGGATTGCCTGAACCAGCCTCGTTGGAACAAATAGAACCAGTTGCTACAGCCTTACTAGGAAGCCCTCTTACTTCATTGGACGCTGCCGAATTAGTTTTAAATAGACGTGTAGACGCAAAAGAAAAAATGATCACTCAGATGATATTTGGACTAAATACACCAAAAGATAAATTTGCTATGCTATTGATGGAATTTGAAATAGAAAAATCTATGAAAGAAAAAGGAATGTCTGATTTTGGTACTAAAAACCCTTTCTAAAACAATAGCTTCCTAAATTTAGATCAATTCATATTGAACTTATCTTCGCTATAATTAAAATATGCTCAAAAAAATAGCCTACCTAATTATTTTTATTTTCTTTCTTCTAATCACCCAAAATATTTATGCGCAAAATGCCGGCGATGTGGCGAAGAAAATTGAAGAATATCAAAGAAAGCTTACGGAATTAGGCCGACAAAGAGATTCACTTTCCGCAGAAATCCAATATATGACTCTCCAAATAAATCTGGCGACGCTTAAAATTCAAGAGACCGAGGAAAAAATAATTTCCACCCAAAAAGAAGTCGAAATATTAACATCTCGAATTAAAGGCCTTGATACCGCCCTAAATTACTTATCAAAACTCCTACTGAAGAAGATGGTTGAGGGTTATAAAAATAAACCCGTCTCTTTTTTTGACATTCTTTTTAACAGTCAGAATGCCAATGACTTTATCGGTAAAGTAAAATATCTCAAAACCGCTCAGGAAAATAATCAAAAACTCCTCCTTCAGGTTCAGGAAACCAAAATTAATTTTGAGGAGCAAAAAAATTTAAGGGAAGAAAAAACAATCGAACTGGCAAAACTGGAGGCACAACTAACTAATCAAAAGGCCGATCTGGATAATCAGAAAGGAGCCAAGCAAAAAATTCTGAATGTTACTCAAAACGATGAACAGGTTTATCAACGGCTACTTCAGCAGGCTAAGGCAGAATATGCCGCTATTCAGGGAATTATCTCCGGAGGCGGAACGGAAACTAAATTGAGAGATGTGGCAAAAGGTCAAACAATCGCTTCACTTATATCCGGCGCTTCCTGTAATTCCTCAGGTGGTCATCTCCATTTTATAGTTCAGGAAAGCGGAGTCGTATCCAATCCTTTTAATTATCTAAAGTCAGTCGATTATAGTAATTGTTCCGGTTCAGGCTGTGGATCATCCGACGGTGACTCATTCAATCCTTCCGGAGGCTGGGACTGGCCACTAAATCCTGCAATAAAACTTGAACAGGGATATGGCAGTACATGGGCAACGAGAAATACCTGGGCCGGAAGAATCTACAGCTTTCATAATGGAATTGACATTAACGGTTCTTCAAATAATGTTCTTGCAGTTGCCGATGGTGAATTATACCGCGGGAGCTATGCAGTCGGATGTACCCTGCCCTATGTAAAACTTATTCACAAAGGATCTAATATCGTTACGTTTTACTTGCACGTTTACTCCCTTTAAGATTTTTGTCGCTTATAAGCCATTGACACGAATTAGTCTAATGAGTCTAATAAAACTAATATGACTAATTGGTTAAATCGAATCATAATTTATTCGATCCTTTTCTTCACTTCTATTTTCTTAACTAATAGTAGTCTGGCTGTAACAACTTCTATTTCAAATATTCCTTCATCAATTTCAACCGATTCTTTTACTTTTAAAGTAACCGTGTCAGGAGCCAATTCCGGCATAAATTATCTTAGAGTTGATCTATATAAATCTATATCGTCTAACTATTTTGGTGAAACGTTTAACGGATTGGGATGGTATTCGGAAAGCGACCCAACCCAATATTATTCTATTAATATTGAATCCGGCTCTGATTGGACCGGAGAAATCCAGGGAAAAATCGGAAGTCCGTCTTCAACTCAATATGACGGGCCCGGAATATATAGATTGCGTGTAAGAAGATATACATCGTCCGGAAATTACAACACGACAGAAGCCAATAACAGTGCAACGGATATAAATATTGACGCTTTATTGTCTACTCCGACTCCTAATCCAACACCTTTAGATACTCTTCAACCAATAGAAGGCGGTGAACAGTTAATTTCTCCAACCTCAAGCCTACAACCTACAACCTATGAAAATGTATATATATCAGAAGTCATGATATATCCGGAAGCTGATAATCACGAATGGATCGAAATATATAATGCCAACGAATTTGAAGTTGTCTTGGATCGTTGGAACATAGATGATCTTGAAAATTCCGGCAGTACTCCTAAAGAATTTTCGCTAACTGTTCCGGCAAAAAATTACAATTCATACGATCTTTCTGGTTCCGTATTTAATAATGGCGGTGACAGTGTAAGACTTTTGGATTTTAATCAAAAAGAAATCGACAGTTTTCAATATGAATCTTCGGAAAAAGGAAAAACTCTTGGCAGAATTACTTTTGATAATGATAATTTCTGCTTACAGAAACCATCAAAAAATAATATTAATAACTCCTGTTTAAATCCAATCACAATTGCATCTAAATCAACCATATCACTCTCTCCCACAATTAATGTGACAAAATCTTCCTTGATAACTTCAGCAATCACTGAAACTTTCTCTACAATTGCTCCAAAAAAATTTTCACTTTTTAATCAGAATCAGTCTATTATTTCTGAACCGCTGGAAGAAACAAATGAAGAAGTATTGGGAGCAAACACGGTAAATCAAGTGAACGGCAATACGCAATCTCAGCAATTAATTTCTTCATTAACATTTACCTCATTTTCTTATTCTGTTCTTTCCATTATCTCCGTCTTAATTAAACTAAAAAGCACTTCTTAATTATTGTATTATTTTATATGTCAAAATTTAATTCCTTTGCATACTATTGGCTACCTGCAATTATTTGGATGGGGATTATTTTTTATTTTTCTTCCCGACTTAACACTTCTGTAACCGGAGAATTTTTATTTGATTTTATATTTTTTAAAAGCCTCCATATTATCGAATATTCAATTCTTTACTTTCTGATGTTCCGTGCTTTTTATTCTATTAACAATTCGCGATTAACAATTAACAATAAGTTGCTTTTACCTATTTTCTTCTCTGTTTTCTATGCCTTGTCAGATGAAATACATCAAACGTTTGTCCCAACGAGAGAAGGAAAAATCCGGGACGTATTTATTGACACAGCCGGAATATTAATAATGTATATTTATATTAAACACAATATTACTACTCTTAAAAAAATTCTGAAATGAACAGTTTAAAAAATATCCTACAAAATTTATTTATTCCTCATGAAGGAAATAATTATAGAGCAAAATCCCTGCAACTTGATTTTCTAACTTACTATCTTATATTTGCGCTTTTTTTAACTTTCGGATTTAAAATAGTCGGCAACAAATCGGGTGAGGTTCTTGGATACGCCACCGATATAACAATAGATAAACTTTACCAACTAACTAATGGAGTCCGTCAGCAAAATCAATTACCTACTCTGACTTTTAACGGACAGTTGGCAACTGCGGCACAAAAAAAGGCATCTGATATGTTTGCTAAAAACTATTGGTCCCACTACGGACCCGATGGAACTACTCCGTGGGACTTCATACTTTCGTCGGGCTACCAATATGAGTTTGCCGGTGAAAATCTGGCGAAAAATTTTCTGTTCAGCCAGGGAGTAATTGATGCCTGGATGGCATCATCTTCCCATAAGGAAAATATATTAAGAAAAGATTATACCGAAGTAGGATTTGCAATTGTGAATGGGGTTCTTAACGGAGAAGAAACCACTTTAGTAGTAGAAATGTTTGGAAGACCTCTTTTAGCTAGTGAGCCGGAAATTCGGCCGATTGCAGTAAAAGCTGAGTCGCCGAGCGAAACTAAACCGGCAATATCTGAAAAATCCGTAATAATTGCACAAAACTCCACACCCCAATACAACAAAATACGCCAATTTTCTTTTAATTCAAGTTTTGTTTTCCTTACTTTTCTACTCTTGGCTTTTGTAATGGATTTATATTTCGCAAATAGACTGCATGTCGTAAGAATTAACGGAAAAAATCTGGCACATTTGATTTTTATCGGTTTTATTTTTGTCGGAATATTTTTATTAACTAAGGGCGCGATTCTATAATTATTATGAAACACCTTATGATCTATATTAAAAAAGAATTTGGTAAAAGTATATTTGATTATCTTCTTCTTATCACTGCGGGTGTTTTATTTCTAATTTCCCTGAATATATTTAAAGGAGAAAGACTTTTAGAGTTTGTAATTCTTTTTATCTTTATTTCTTTTTATATTCTTTGGGGAATTTATCATCACATTATAGACGATTCACTTCATCTAAAGGTTGTGGTAGAATACATGCTGATTGCTTTTACCGTTATGTTCCTTTTAAAAATTATTATACTGCCATGATGATATTTTCTCTCCTGTCATTTCGAGGAAACGAAGTGACCGAGAAATCTCGCAAAGCATTTTTATATTCTAATTTGTTCGAGAATAGATCCCTCGCTAGAGTTTATCCTAAGCAAAGTCGAAGAACTCGGGATGACAAGGAGGTGGCAATATGAAAGGAATGATTTTAGCCGGCGGACTTGCTACACGACTTCGTCCACTGACTCTGGTAACTAATAAACATCTTCTTCCTGTTTACAACAAGCCAATGATTTATTATCCGATTGAAGCGATGAAATCTATCGGAATAAAGGAAGTTCTTCTTACTACATCTCCCGATCATGCGGGAGATTTTGCAAATTTGCTTAAGACTGGAGAGCGATTTGATTTAAGACTATATTACGCGGTCCAGCAAAATCCAAAAGGAGGTATTGCTGATGCAATTGCCCTGGGTAAGGAATTTGCTTCAAATGAACAAATAATAGTAATATTGGGAGACAATATTTTTGATACCAAAAAACTTAAAAAATCAATAAGTAAATATCAACAAAAAAGTAAAGCGGCCATGATTTTTGGGGTAAAAATGCCGACGCGCGCAAGACAATATGGGGTGATCGAAATTGATAGAAACGGAGTTGTATTATCCATCGAAGAAAAACCTGAAAATCCTAAATCAGATATTGCCCAAACCGGAATCTATTTGTATGATAATCGGGTATTCGACTTTATTAAAAAACTTAAACCTTCACAAAGAGGAGAACTTGAAGTCACTGATCTTAATAATGTATATTTAAAAGAAAAATCATTGACCTGTGAATTACTGGATTGGTGGATAGATGCAGGAACCTCCTACGACGAACTGCTTCGTGCAAACAATCAGGTCGCGGAAAAGGTAAAAAAAGGAGAAATTTAATTCATTTGACTTTTGCTGATTTTTTTACCACAATTAACTAATGGATAGTACTCAACTTCTTTTAACAGTAGTACTTACTGTAACAACAATTTTATTAGTCGTAATCGGAATTCAATTGGTATTTGTTTTGAAAGAGCTTCGTAAAACTCTTAAAAAAGTCAACGATATTATTGAAAACTTTGAAAAAATGGGCGTATCGCTGGAACATAGTTTTTCGGAATTAACAGGATTTGCTTCCGGACTTAAAACAATTTTTAGAGTTGTAGATTTTTTTCATGCTAAAAAAAACGCTAAATCAAAATCATAATAGAAACTCAAACTTGTGGTTAGGCTTTGCCTTTGGTGCAATATCTGCAACAACCATAGCTTTTTTTTTGGGGACCAAAAAAGGCCGCGAGATGTTAAAAAAATTACTTGAACTGTCCGAAAACTTAGAAGAAAACGCTATAGTTATTGCCGAACAGATTGAAGAAGCTATTATGGAAAAAGCCGATAAAGTAAGTGAACAAAAACAGGATAAACCCCTTTTAGGTAATATTCTGGAAAAAATGAAAATTTTAAGAAATTGAGTCTTAGTCAAATTAAACGCCAGTAACTATTCACTCTTCTTGACAAATGTCATCCTGAACGATGAGTGTTGAAGTGCCGGATCTAGCGAAAGCGTAAGCTTAATATCTACGCAAAGCTGGATTCTTCCCCTTCGACAAGCTCAGGGTCAGAATGACACTTTGATACAGTTTTGTCAAGGATCGTGAACTCTTACAACGCCATGTAACACGAAATCTGAAATGACCACTTTTGCGAAATCTAAACTGTCCGTAACTTTTAACAAATAAAACGAGATTGATAAGGAAATAATAAAC
>MGAF01000053.1 GCA_001789635.1 Candidatus Roizmanbacteria bacterium RIFCSPLOWO2_01_FULL_35_13
CAATGTTTAAGGCCGCAGTCTATTTAGCCTTAATCATTATTCTAATACGATATTCCTAGTTTTGAAATGGGTTCTAAGGAAAAACTGCCAAAAGTTCCGGCTAGATTATGCAAATAAGGAAGAAGAGGAGTAGTAGTATTGGATCCGGCAATAAGTCTTATGAGAGCTTTGCCGCCTTGAAAAGAAGATTTTTTCATCATCAGAAGCTGTTGCGGACTTCGGGTGTATTTCATGGAAGGTTCATCATATATTTGATGCCTCGCCGCTGTAACTGCCATTTCCTGCCAGGGAAAGGAGGCTGGAGTAATCAGGATCTGGACCCCCATCTTGATATGTGCCTCCTGTCTTGCCAAAAAGCCAACCAGTGAGGACAAAGGATCGATATCCTTAAAATCAAAATAGGTTTTGATCGGTAAATAGGGGTACGAATTTAGGACTACCTCTCCGACCGACAAATATTTGGATTTGAAGATTATAGCCATGGGATCGGTGGTTTTTTTAACTGCGGATTTGGGAAAAGAAGAAGTGATGAGGCTTTGAATAAGTGTTTCATTTTCCTTAGGGGTGGTTGCATAAAAAAAGATTGTTTGACCAAGCAGATAAATTTCAAAAGCATAGGTTTTAGGGGTAATGAAAAACCTTCTCCAGAGTGGTATGTAAGGGTGGGGTAGGATAGAGGCAAAGATCTGCGTAGCCGCCTCGATGGGTGTCTCATCATCCTTCGGATTTCTAATTTGCAGAAAGGAAAGATCAGTCATAAATTTTAGTATAACAGAGGTAACAAAGGTTGAGTCGGTTTTCTTCAGCGATTACTCGTTCTCTTGAATTTTGCGCTTGCCATTTTTCTTTTCCACTAACATTTTTTGGGTCGGTATGTTTAATTACAACGTGAGTACTTTCTTGTCTGACGGTTATAAATCCTATCTTTTCAAAAGCTTTTATTAATTCTTTGCCAGATACTACGGGGAGTTTAGGCATTAATTTGAACCGGTAAGACAAATTGTTTTTTATAAGATGGGGAAGAAGACTTTTTTTTAGTTTCTTCTACGTACAGTTTGATTGCCTCCCGAATATTTACTAAAGCCTCATCAAATGTTTCACCCTGCGAAGCGCAACCTGGTAATTCCGGTACCCAGACAGAGTACCCGCCTTCTTTTTCTTCTTCAAAGACAGCATTATATTCTAAAATTTTATGTTTTTGCTTTTTCATACGAAAATTATAACACCAAATTTTTTAAGTTTTTTTATTCTCAAAATATAAACAAAACTTCCTTTAAATAATGCAAATCCCAAGAATTCTAAATACTTACTTCTTCGCGTAAAGCTACGGAAGGATAAAGTGGCCAGAAAATTAATACAATTGTTGCCTGGTTAGCTTGTTGGCTGGTTTGCTTGTTATTTAACAAGGTAACTTTGTCTAGCTTCCATCCATTCGCCCGGTTATTTACTAAAACACTATTCAATAAATTTTGTGTATAATAGTTTTATACCACTCGCAAATGAATTTGCTCGAGTATAACTCGCTCTAAGCTGTTTTGACAATCCTTCGGGTTACAAACCAGCGTAAAAGCGGTATATATGGATGAAATAAAAAAAATAAAGCCAAAAATTATTCCAATTCTAAAAAAATATCATGTTAACCGCGCCTCTTTATTTGGTTCATTAGTCCGAGGCGAAATGAAAAAAAATAGTGATATCGATATTTTAGTTGAGGTACCCAAAGATAAAAGTCTTTTTGAGTTTATGGATATTCAATTTGATCTGGAAGATGCGCTGAACAAAAAAGTGGATTTAGTTGAATATCATCTGATAAAGCCTAGACTTAAACAATTAATTCTAAAAGAGCAAGTTAGAATTCTGTAATGAAAAAAGACATTCTGGTTTATATTGACGATATTATTGAATCTATTGATAAGATTGAAGAGTATGCAAATAGAATTACAGAAGAGGATTTTGAAAGATTAGAGTCTATCCAAGACGCTGTATTAATGCGTCTTGCAGTAATTGGTGAATCTGCAAATAAAATACCTATTAATATTAGAAAAGAACATCCTGAAATTCCTTGGCGAAAGATAATTAATTTAAGAAATATTATAGTTCACGATTATTCGAGTATAAATATCAATAGGATATGGAAAATTATCAAAAAAGATATACTTCTGCTTAAGGCGCAAGTTGAAAAGCTCTCAAGTAATATTTCATCTTAATTTACTTTCCTCCTTAAAATGTAGATAAATGCGATTAAAAGTAAGAAAAATCCCAAAAACTGTAAATCCTGCTGCCAAAAAATGACTACAAAAAATTAGATTATGCAGTTCTAGGTTTATTTAGAAACCTTTCTTTTTAATGCAGTCTTCGTATTGATCAATTACAGGATAACTAACCTTGCTTTTATCATCGTTTTGTTGCTCAAATCGAGTCATCCTGCCACAGTCATCAATGGCTTTTATTTTTAAATAATTATCGGCTCTCTGAAGAATTAAGTTCAAACCGATTAAAAGTCCGACAATTATTAAAATAACTGAGGCCAATGACCATTTGTATTGTAAGTTATTATTGATATTATTCATTGTTAGTTCTGAATTTACGATGTAGTATTATACCAAATATATATATTAATAGCAAGCCAAAACCAGCAAATTCCAAATATTGCGGCCAATAAACGATTACGATATTTGTATCTTTATTACTGCTGCTGTTATTTGTCAATTTATCAAGCATCCAACCATTCGCCCAGTTATTAACCAGATAGTGGTCCTTTAGTTCCTTACCAAAAATAAAAGGAAAGGATTCCGCGAATTTGTTGTCAATTTCGTAAGCTTTCCACCCTTGGTTATATGATTGGAATAAAAGTAAATTAAGATTGTCACCCTCCTTTTGGGTATTGATGCTAATTTGATAACGACTTGGATTAGGATGAGTTATATCAACTACTGCATTATCTAATTTAATAGGATTGTCTTTAATATTATTAATAGGATTTTTCACAATTTTTAACGAAGTAAGGAAGTTGTAAGGGATTTGATTAATTTTGATATCACCAAGCAGATTTTCGGTAATACTTTGATCAAGAGAGATATTATCGATTACCAAATTATAGCCGATTCCGTAGTATTCTTTGGGAGCGATTATGTAGTAGGAACTGCTTAACTTCTGGTTTTGGGGTAAATAGGTTACGGTGTCAGTCCTTTTCGAACTATTATTGTTAATATGCAGTAAAAGACTTCTACCTTGATTATTTTGGCTTGTAATTGAAAGTAAGTAACCGAATCTTTGATTTAAGTAGGAGGAATCGATTGTTACACAGTTACTGGAAGCAATCGAGGCTAATTGTAATAATTGGTTATTTAACTGTGTAATTTTTTTACTGTTATATATTCCCTGATTAAATCGATCACAGCTTTTAACAGGTCCATTGAATAAATCACCTGTTAACTCACTATTGTAGCTATTGTATCCATTTATTTTGGGAATTTTTATTTCTAAATTGGTCGACTGTAGGTCTGAGAAGGGAATGTTGGATTCAATATCAAAGGCATTTTCGGATAGCGGGAAAGTTTGAGATCCCACTGATATTTCAGGTAACTTAACTGTTTCTTTGGTTAAATCAGTTTTATCAAATTCAGTAAATTCCTCTCTATCTAATTTAGGAATGAACAAATCAGACCCTGCAAAGAACGAAGGTATCTCGGTTGTAAAAGAATAATAATCATTATATTCAATGAGATTAAATTCCAAATCCTCTTGCCTACGGTCGGTAAAAAGCGAACGGATGGGATAAAAAACATTTAAATTATTTGCTTCAATATTCCGTGAAGATCTGAAATCGCCATATTCCAGATGAGCTTTATCAAAATTATTAGCTTGATAATCGGGTTGAACAACTGGTAATTTGCCTGTTAAATCAACAAAATGATTGGTTTGAGTGTTCTGTAGCACTTCGTAAATTTGAATTTCACCGAAATTTTTTGCCAGATAAATTTTTTTTGACTCGTTTAACAGATTGTTTAGTTTGTCGAAATATAGAGCCTTGTAATCCGCCCCGGCAATATCCCGATCTACCATTAGCCAATTAATCCTATATTTTTCAATCACACTTTCAAACTGTGCCAGATTTTGTGAATAAATTGATTGTGATATTTCCCAGTAGTAATTTTCATTATCCTTATTCCAGACGTCAAATGCCCGATCCAAAATAGGCTGTCTTATACCGTACCACATAAATCCGGATCCGATATAACCCCACCGGTACTGTTCCCAACCGCTGTTGACAAATTGGGGTAGATTGGCAATCCTACCGTCTTCCTGATTTTTAAAATATTCAAATACATCAAAATAGACCTTGGGTATATTTGTTTTTAGGGGAGAATAGATAAGATTGCCGGTCCAAATAGGATAAAGATAGAAATTCAAAAGCGTTACTACAAGCAGGCTGAATAACAGATTAAAAATTGCCAGATCATGTGGTTTATCCTGTTTGAAAGCCTTAACTAATATTGTCATGATATATTCAATTCCGTAGACAAAGAAAATACTGTATAAAAATACAGTCAGATTGGCAAATTTGGTAAAAGGATTCCGGAAAACTTGGTCAAATATAGCTATCTCTCGCAAGAGATCATTGATTAATTTAAAAGGATAGTCATTAAATGCGAGCAGGGAAAAAAATAAAATTAAAAGCAAAATAAAGTGTAAATTTTTCTTTTTGACGATATTGCTGAGAAATCCGAGCAAAATTACGGCAAAAAAGCTATAGCCAATCATTAGGATAAAGTAGCTTTCAAGATGAGTTTTCCACTGGCTCATCAAGTAATTAAATGTACCATCTCTTTGAATATCCACGTAATCAAAGAGAAATCCCTTTAATAAAGCAACATTCCCGATATCAGCAAACTTTTTATTCTGGAAGTAAATATCTTTATTCCAAATTATATTTTGGTAGGCTTCTGTTTGGGAATGGATGTTATTGGCTATGTAATAGCCAAAAGGCAATATCCAGTAAAGATTAGTGATGAATAAAATAGCAATTATAATAACTGCAGATTTTATGCCGGATTTGAATTTTCTAATCAATCCAAGACATATGGTTGTAACAAAAAAAAGATGGGCTAAAAATACTGTCGGAACATAAAATGAAGCTGAAGCCAACAGATTTATCAGGATTAAGATTATTAAGGATTTTAAAGATCTGTTTTTAAAGTAGTAATAAACTGAAAATATCAACCAGGGTAAAAATCCAAAATAAGCACTGAATGGCTCAAATGGAGTATAAAAAATTTGCAGAGTTGCTAGATTTAATAAATAAAACAAACCACCCATTATTCCCAGGCTCGCCTGAAAGTGGGTAGAGGTCTTATAAAATAAACACCTAGTGATAAAAATATAAAATCCGGCTGATCCCAAAAACAGCATAAAAACCAGGTAGAGTTTTCTAAGTGCTTGTGAAGCGAAAAACGGCGAGACTAACCACAAAAGAATTTCCCTGAATAATTCCGTGGCATGGGCATTTCCGGCCGGTAAACCTACGCCCTGATATTCCTGCCAGGCTGAGTAAATGGCTCTTGAGATATTTGCCTGAAAGTTAAATTCGGGATGAAGGTTGTCCCATCCGCTAAGCCAAAAATTACCGTGTAAATTAGTCAGGTAGATTGCAGTTACAAAAAAAGCAAAAATAATCAGTGCCAGACAGTCATACGTGGAAATTTTTTTAAATATATTCATGCTATACTTTTAATGAAATCCACTTACTTATGGGCAACAGATTTGAATTTATTTCAAACTCACCGGAAAAAATTATTTTTAGCGTAATAGCTTCGTTTTTTTTAAATTTATTTTTCATTTGGGTTACTGTAAATGTCTTCCAGATCAATAATCCGATTTTATGGCTTTTTACACCTATTCTTGCTGTCGTTTTAACCTATGTATTGACAAGAAATTATAACTTTAGCCAAAATAAAATTCCAGCCAATCACCGCTTTCCTTATATTATATTTTTTATTCTCCTCATACTAGTCGGTTTTTATTTTTTGGAACCGGTTTTACGCTTTCCCTATTCACCCATTGGTATACCTAACAAGGATCTGCATGACGGAATAGCCTCCTATATAAATCAATATGGAAGTCCTCCCTTTAAAAACCGTGATAGCCTCGAGAGTCAGTTTATACCCAACTCCAATAATGGTTTATTTCTCGGCTATGCCAATGCGATGCACAGTTTCTCGGCTCAGCTTATGAAATTTGGTATTTTTGAGCTGCATGCCACTTGGATTGCAGTTGTATTGGGAATAATGGTAGCTTCTTTGGCGCTTTTTCTTTTTGCCAGGACTATGTTTAAGAATCCCTATCACGCAACAATAATTGCCGGGCTTTTTGGAGTTTCGAGTTATAGAATACCCTACGCCATAGCAACTTCTTTACCGATGTTTTTTTCGCTAACTTTGGTATTGCCGGTGCTTTTAATATTTTTGGTTTCCGTCCATCACTATAAAAATTATTTTTCGGCCATATTACCGGCTGTGACTTTGGCTGCATTAACAGCTTCATATTCCGGAACACCCTTTATTGCGATAGGATTTATTATTGTATATTTGTTGTATTTGTGGAAGTCCGGATATAAAAAAGAATTATCCATTGCTGCAAAAATCATTTTAGTAGCGATACCTGTGCTTATTTTTACACTGGCTTTTCAGGACAAATTTTATTGGCAGAATACATTTCCAACAGTAATAGATTTTGATCCCTATGAACCTTCACAATTGATATTGCCTTTTGATAAGCCAATCTATATGCTGATCTACACATTTTCATTATTGGTATTTACTTACCAGCTGGTTAGAAAAAAGCACGATCATGGACCGTTGTCCTTGAAGCTTACTTTTCTTATTATTAATTTAGCTTTGTTGGGAATAATATTTTTTGATCTAGTCTTTCATTATCTGAATAAGGTAAATTCTGCCGAAGCTTTGATTAATGTAGAGAGGTCAGGTTTTTTTGGCGGGCTAAATCATCAAAAGTTCTCGCGTCTGGCGCTTTTCCAACCCTTTATTTTTATTTTCTTTTTCGGACAGTTAGTTACTTTACTTAAAAACAGGTTATACAGTAGTATTCTGCTTTTAAGCCTCTTAATTACTGTAGGAGTAATTAAATTTGATATCTGCCGTTGTAATTATTTACTTTACAGTTCTGACTCACTCTATAATTTTTCTGAACAGGCTAAACCGTATACTTTGTTATCCGATTACCGCTTGATTCTTCCCGCCGGACTCTGGCCAAAAGAGATTCTGGACAACTTGAATAAAATTAAACTGGTTAAGGAGTCGGATGAAAAGGTATTGCTTTGGGATGAGCGGGACTGGAGCGAGACTGCGGTAGCCGGATGGTCTTCAGTCTACCTAAAAGATAGAGTATTAATCCCGGGTGATATTGGAATTACCAACAGATTATTGGATTCCCGGTCGTTATCTTATATAGTAAATAATTTTAAGTATATTTTATTGATCGATCCGGTTGGAGAAAAACAGCAGCTATTCAGCCAAGTAACGAATTGGAAAAATACTGCTGCCGACAATAACGTCTTCTTATATCAAATCGAATAAAAAAATAAGGCGTTCTAATTTTGAACGCCTTATTTTGAAACTCTTAATCTAATCGTTTATCCACTTATTTTTGACCATCTACATTAATATTGTAAACTTTTCCGTTTACATACATAGCAAATGGCACATCAGGATGTTCAGCCAGATGCTGTGAGATCATGTCTGTTATAGCTCCTTTTTGAGCTACAGATTCGTCTTCACACCAGACCATCAATCTTTTTACAGGGTACTCAGTAACATCAGCTACATCTTTAAGTTGTACGTCTGTACCAGCCATAAATAAAGCCCTGCCTTCGCCGGTACCATCATCTGGTAGCCAGGCTGAAGCAAAACTATCAGCTGATACTTTTACGTCTCCGGTAGTATAGTCACCTTTTTCATCTGTAAAGAGAATATGGTAACCTTGTCCACCTGGTTCATTAGCACTTTCTTCTGCTAATGGTGAAACGAATTTAACGTCAACTCCCCATTTATTGGCTGCTTCCTGTGCATTTGTCGGCCATTCATTTCCAGATAATGTTTCTGATGGAACTATAGCTGGTTCAGTAAATGTTGCCGTTGCAGTCGGTGAAATCATTGTTCCTGTCGGTATGACTAATGTTGGGTTTATACTTAAGGTAATGGGTGTTTCACTCGGATTGGCAATTAAAGTCGGGGTTGAAGTTGGCGGTACTAAAGTTTCAGTTGCACTTGAATTAGCTACTAAATTTTTTGCTACTTGACAAGATATTGCACTCAGTACTAATGCTGATATGCCCATTTTAACTTTAGTATTTAGTATTAGTTCTTTATGATTCTGCATTTTATATTCACCTCCTTTTATTAATAATTTTTATTAATTATTAATTTAAAACAAAGACCGGTTATTATAAGGCTTATAGTATATCACTCTTCTTAACGAATAGCAAGTCTTAAAGCCTTTAATAATAATGATTTTGCGTTGTTATTTATTTTTTTATTATTAGCCGGGTTAAATATATTTAAGAGTTTTGTACTTACAGTTTTTTCTGATCTGGTTTCAGCAAGATTTTTAGTGAATTTTTTAAGCTGTCCGATTTTTAGATTTTGGATTAAATTAGCCAGGGATTTGGCATTCAAGTCAAAAAATATATCCGAGTCAGTTAAATCAGACTTTTTAAGTGCATATGCGAAGTCGTCGGATTTTTTATATTCTTTTAGGGGGATTGAAAAGATTACCGGTTTATTATACGATAATGCCCAGGATAGAGGTCCCGATGAGGATTTAAATACTTTGTAGGGTAATATTAATAGATCCGAAGTGCTTAGCCAGAGTTCAACATCGTTATTACTTATAAAACCGGTATGAATAATATCTTTTTCCTTTTTCATTTTACTTTTTAAATTGGCGTACCAATGATCATAGTGTTTATCACCCACAAGAGTAGGGCTTGCATCGCCTGCAACAACAAGAGTTAGATTTGGGACTTTCTTTTTAAGATGAGGGAAGATATCGACCAGCCAGTCAATTCCTTTATACCAGCTTAAATATCCAAAGAACAATATGACAAATTTGTTTTTCAACTTATAAATATTTTTCAGGTGGTTAAATTCATTTTTTTCTACTTTTTGGAGCTGTGATTTAACCATAATAGGTAAAATCATCACCTTATTCGATCCAGTAATTTTCTTGAATTTAGCAGCTAATGAAGACTCTGTGACCAAAATTTTGTCAACGAAAAAATTAATCAGTTTATAAAAGACATTTAAACTAAAGTTAAAGAAATGCAACGCCGCTTTATTGGTTAGATTAATCTGTTTGCGGATTATATAAAGGTTGGTAACTATCTCATGTAATTGAAATAGTACTTTTTTGTTCAGTATCTTAAGATAAGCGAGTGTAAAAAGCATGATCAGAGGTCCAAAGATATGGCCAAAATAATTGAATTCAAACTGAATAAGTACATTTTTGGCTCTGTTGAAAACAGAGTAGTAGTATAAGTTTTTCAAAATACTACAAAAGTTTCTTTTTTGCCAACAGGGAATTATAAGAATATTATCTTTTTGTATTATTTTGTTGCTATTTCCCTTAACATTTTCTGCGAGTACAATTATTTTTTGCGATTTAGGCAGTGATGACAAAAGTTCTTTCGTATACCAGGCTAGCGCATTCTGTTTGCTTATGTCGCCATCTTTCAAGGCATAGGAAGAGAACACCATTAAAGTGTCAGGTTGATTATATTTGTGGAACAGCTCTTTTATTTTTTTCATTTTTTAACATAAAGGCAGGGGACAGATCAACATCGCATAAGGCGGTGTGGTATGTCCCCGCCGGGACGAAACATTCTTAGGATTTTAACCCCAAGAATTAAAAGACAAATTTTATCTTTTAATTTTTGAGATCAAAGTTATTACCATATTGGTATCGATCGATACCTGAATGGTATTTAAATTCTTTAACTAACTTTAAGAGAGTGGTTAACCAGGAATAGAAGTAGAAAAATTAAGTTTGAGGAAAGACTTTGTTTTCTATTTCTTCAATACGATTTTCATGGTCACCGATTTGAATTCGTTGACCTTTGATTTCATCATTTCGATCATCCAATTTTTGAAGAATTCTAGTTGTACCATCGGCCATCATTTCTATTAGTTTAGTGAATGATTCTCTCATTTCTTTGCGTAAATCTTTTTTAAGATTCTGTAAATCGTCTTTTGTTGCAAAACGATTCATTTCTTGCCTAATTTCTATTAGATCATCTTTCGTAGCAAGACTTTTTAAATCGTCTTTTGTTGCAAAATTCTTCAAATCGTCTTTTGTTGCAAAGACCTTTTTTAATTCATTGACTAATTTTTTGATATCGGAATCCGTAAACATAAGAAGATTTTAACCCTTCTTAAATTACTTGTCAACGTATTTAGTCCTTCCTTTCCTACCAGCCCATTAAATAAATAATTTGCGGTGTATATAATTCTTGTCAATTTAAATTGACTTCTCTTCATAGTAAAAACTAAGATTCGAAGCTGATTTTAAATCAGACAAGTATCTAAATCCAAACATAAGTCTGAATTTAGAATTCCTTACCCTTTAAGTTAAAGAGCGAGGAGAAGATTATGTCATTCTGAGCCGAATGGCGAAGAATCTCTCAATTTATTTGAGAAAATCGCATTCGCGATAGATCCTTCACTTCGTTCAGGATGACGTTTTCTTACTCTAGCAATTAGAGTAAGTACTTCTCATCACATATGTTCACACGACTTCCAGAAAGGAAGGCGGGAACAAACATTCCGCCCTAAGGCGGAGAGCTAGTCCCCGCCGGGACGAAACATTTCCCGCCTTGCGGGACTATAGCTTAGGATTTTAACCCCAAGAATTAAAAGACAATATTTATCTTTTAATTTTTGAGATCAAACTATGACTATATTGGTATCGACCGATACTTAATTGGTATATATAGAACCGATAGCAATTTAATGTTGACTATTAAAATCTGAATTGTTAATCTAAATTGCTTATGTTAACCAAAACTGATTTACAGGCAATTGGAAAAGTTGTAGACTCAAAACTTAAAAATATAGCAACAGATATTTCAGCAATTCAAGTTCGTGTGGCAGAAATTGAAGAATTTCAAATAAGTAAACTTGACATTTTTGAGATTCGAAATCTTCTTCGAACAGTTGAAAAGAGAATAACGGCAGTTGAAGGTAAACTTCTAAAAACTGCTTCTAAGGAGGATATTAAAAACTTCGAGTTAAAAGTTGATTCGCACTCCAGAAAACTTCAAAAGGAAATGAAAGCCATCACTAACTTTTTTGATAGTGAGCATTTAAAGTTGGAAAAACGTGTTGATATGTTGGATCAACACATAGATCATCCTCCGATTGCTACTGCTTAAATTCTGATTGTTAAAGTGCTCCCTTGACTATTATTTACAAATAAAACCAAGGTCAATCCCGCTTCAGGCGGATTGTTCCTTGGTTATTTTTCGAGCGATAGTGATGTGTTTATTTATCAAACAAGCTGAGCTTGCTGATATGTTTCGTCCCCTAAACATATAACCGATAGTATAACAGATCAAGAGTCAAAATGCAAGTATAGTTGTTATCCTATAGCTACAAGTTTATTTATACACAAATTATAAACGTTATCCTAATTTATTAAAATATAAGATAGCAAATTTCAAGAAACAAGATACAAATAAATTCCAACTGAAAATTGAATATTGAAATTTATTTAGAATACTTGTGAGTTGGAGCTCGGAATTTGAAGTTAAGTTTTTCTTTTAAGCAGTATTCCGACACTTAATGCTAAAACTTCACCAGAGAATAATATTAATCCAAGTTCAGGTCCTGCTGAAGGAACAGCTGTAACTCCCAACACTTCTTTTTCGATACAGAACTGAGCTGTATCTTCGTCAGATATGCTTTCATTTGAGGCTGTAGCTTTGTTAACCAGGCACATTAAGCCTTTATCGGTCGGCAACTGATCCTGGGTTAATACCTTGACTTTGATAACAAATACCTTTTCTTCGTCGACTTCCAGATCTCCGGCATCAATAGAGATTTCCCTTGATTCATCGCTGAATGTTCCCTGGCCTTCCATAGGTTCAACAAAGTCAGGCAGGAAGTCCCTGACAGTTACATCTTTAAGTTTTGCTTCAGAAGTATTTTTTACTTTAAGTTTGAATAAGACTTCGTCTTCCGGTTGAAATCTTGGATCAGAGGGAGAAAGATTGTCTACATAGTCACCGTCGACTGATCCGCTTTTATCTGATACCGGTTTGCCTACCATTTTATCGATCATGATTGACATACCTGGTTCGGGTTGGCCGTACTGTCCGTACTGTGCAGAAACACTAGAAGTCATTACTATAGAAATTACGGTTAGAGCTATAACACTTGCTAAGAATTTATTCATACAGGACTGCATTATACTACAGGTTATACGATTTGTCAACTATAGGTTAATATAATACGAATGTTACGAACGAAAAATGCGAATGATACTAAATATGTGAATAAAAACTAAATTAGAATAATTCGCGGTATTTGCATAAAGATTTGCAGCATTCGTATCATATAATGTATCCATGAAACTAAATGCTCAACAATTACGTGATTTAGAAGAGCAAAAAGCTGTAGGAACTATTAAAGAAGTGAAGCGTAACCCGATTTATTTTATTCTGGAAAATATTTATGATACTTATAATATTGGCGGATTATTCCGTCTGGCAGATGCCATAGCGGTCGAGAAAATCTATCTTTGTGGAGAGATGGAAATTCCGCCGAATCACAAGATTAAGAAAGCGTCGATTGGAACTTATAAAATTGTACCGTGGGAATATAAACGAAGTTCTAAAGAAGCAATAGAAGAACTTCGTAAAATTTCCAATTTCCAATTTCCAATTTCCAATGAATTTTCAAATTCCAAACTTCAAATGAAAAACAATGAAACAATGAAACAATTTAACAATGTTAATTTGAATATTATAGCGGTAGAACAAAATTCCAAATCTACTGACTACCGAAAAACCGACTACAGATTACCGCTCGCCCTCATTTTCGGCAATGAAAGCTATGGTATTACTCCTGAAACTTTAGCCTTAGCTGATCAGATTGTTGAGATTCCGATGTGGGGGATTAATAAATCACTGAATGTTATTGTTTCTGCCGCAATAGTTTCTTATTGGGTTATGAATAAAAGATAATCCTATCATTAGTTGAAAACAACAATTTGAGAGATTAAAATTCTTTATATGAAAAAAGTTGTAATTAATTTTGCTACAAAAAAAGATATAAATAAACTCAGTGAAAAAATAACTTTCATGAATAAAGATATGACTCAGGCCTTTATGAATGTTTTAGAAGCAATAGGTAAGCTGATAGATAGAATTGACGCATCTAATAAAAGAATTGATAAGGCATTCGTAAGAATGGATAAATATGATAAAAAAATGGATAAATATGATAAAAAATTTGACGAAAATGATAAGAAGTTCAACGAAATGCTTAAGAAAATAGACGATCAGGGAAGAAGAATCGACGAACAGGGAAAAAGAATTGATGAACAAGGCAAGCGTCAGGATGGGGTTCTTGAAATTCTGAAATCAAATCGGATTATCCTGGACAATCATGATCACAGAATTAAGAAACTCGAAGGACAAAATTTGAACTAGCATTTTTTACTTCCTTTAGTATAGGTTGCTGAGTAGGATATAATATACAACATCTTTACGTCATTCTGGTAATCTTCGAGCTTGTCGAGAAGTTTATCCAGAATCGTTGTTCAAAAAAACTACGATTCCGGTCAAGCCGGAATGACAATGGAACAATTTTGCCGTGATGGCTCAGTGGCACCTGCCCGCAATGCTACGCATAGCGTTGCAGGCGGGGAGCAAGTACTTGGTCCCAGAAGTACGTAGCAAAATTTGATAAAATTTTGCATTACAACTTCGGGATCCCGTAGTTCTAAGCCGCGCTGTATTATGCCGAGGTGGCTCAGTGGTAGAGCAAGTACTTGGTAAGTACTAGGTCACGGGTTCGATTCCCGTCTTCGGCTCTAGTTTAGCGCGGCGAGATACTTCTGGGATAAGTACTAGATCGGGAGTTCGATTCTCCCTCACGGCTCAAAAATTATTTAAGTTTAGGGCTGCAGGGAGCAAGTATCACAATCTACATTAAAAAGATTAATTTTTATCAATTAACCTATAGTCGAAAATTGCACTTGCGTCAAATTCTTTGAACATTCTTTTGAGGAATCACACCTCACATATTTGATCACCTTCTTCAAGAATAGGATCAGGATCAAGATAATAGTTATAGTTACTTTTTTGTATTCCATTTTTATCTCTAATAATAAAGTTTCTACCTAGACTATCATATGGGTTTCCTGTTTTTTCCATTCTTTGTCTCATAATAACAGCGAGAGCTCCTTCTCTTTCTTCAACAGATTCACAACCTAGATCATCGTCCGGGCTTACAGGTACAGTTTGATATGTAAAAGTGGGTTGTTCAGTTGCAGAAGCTTTAGGTATCAATCCTTGTCCAACCATAGCCGTCTTTTCAACCAATACTTGAGCTTCTGTTTTTTTAAAGGTACCACATGCGGTTAATGATGTAACACCAACTGCAAGTGCAGTACATAATCTAAATATTTTTTGCCGTGTAGATAAAACTTCATACTTATTTTTCATATAGAGCCATATTATAGCATAAATCTATCAATATTTGCTAATAAATATTTTTTTTTACTTTAGTATTACTTAGTTTTTAAAATCGATTATAAAATGTTACTCTATACTAGAGTTGTTGTGAAATAAGAAAACCTGCGTGTGTTTACGTCATTCTGGTAAGCTAAAACTAAGTTTAAGCGCATCCAGAATCGTTGTTGATCAATTTGTAGATTCTGGACAAGCCAGAATGACAAATTGATTTCTTATTTCGCAGCAGGTCTACTGAATAAATAGGGTTTTTTTGTTATTATTTCAAGCGCATGAATTGGATTTCTGGGCTTGAGAGAATAAACAGAAAAATTATTTTTGCTGGATTATCATTCATATTGATAATATTTTTATTAGTTGCAGTTTTTTTGAAAAATAATCAGAATAAAAATGAATCTTTTAAGAAAACTATTAGAGTAAAAATTCAACCCACCGTTACAATTACAATTGTCCCTACAATTACTGTAATTCCAACAGTTTTACCAATCAAATCATCTTCGAAAATACTTTTTGGAATCGGGTCGCAGGCAGGACCGGCACTTGACTACAGATTAGTTCAGGAAGCTCCGGTTCACATGTTGACTAGCTGGTATAACGGCACTAAAGATCTTGAATGGATGCAGGTGTATACCACTCTGCTTTGATTTTGCAACTTTTTGGCATATACCTACCGTAACTTTCAAATGAGAGTTTGAAATATCTCTACAATTAAGACTGTTCTCTAAAATCAAAGCTACGTTGGGTATTATACCCAACAATTTGAAAGCAGAGGGGTATAGAAAAATGATTTGATTCCCAGATTGTATGTAAAAGGTTATGTGGTTCATCTGGTAACCTGGACTGATTTGCCCGAAGAAACAGTAATACCCCTCATGGAGAAGCCTGCGGAAGACCTTATCCTGTTTCTTCGCAGGTAGAGGAGGATATGAGGTGGTTGGCTCAGATTTATAATGGTCCGGGTCAGATGTACGTAACTCTATTTACGGAATTTCAAACATATACCTGTACCGATAATAACTGGAACGGCAATGAAAATTACTAGCTGACTTTAAAAGACAATTTCAGAAAGATAAAAGATATATTTCATCAGGAAGCACCGCAATCAAAAGTTGTAATATCCTGGGGAGGCTAGTCCAGCCGATATGATGACAGCGTAAATCAAGGCGGTCGCTCTTTGTTTACGCATTTTGAGGACATTTTGCGTGAATCAGACTTTAACGCATTTCAATCGATGCAGTCGGACAGTAATGTCAAGGACATTCTTGATATGGTTAAGATTCTGGGTTCATATGGAAAACCGGTCATGTTAGCTCACTATAAACCGGCAAATGGCTCTAATGAAGTTTTCAATAATGATATGAATAAATTATTTACGGATGAAACTATGAATCAATTAATTAGTAAAGGTTTATTTGCATTCAGTTATATGGACTATAATCTTCTGGAAAACGAAACTTCATATCAAATTGTCAAAAACGGGATTCTAAAATACGGCAGGTAACAGGGGTTATTTTCGTTTTATAATAGATAACAAAAGATTAGTACCCAGTAAACCAACAGCTAAAGTTTGAACTGCAGCACCTGCATACAAAAATTTTTCATTATTAAGTTTTAAACCCCAGGCTGATAAGGCAACTCCCACCGCAGATAAAGCGGTTCCAAATATAAATAACTTACTTTCCATACGATTTGATTATACTATAAGTTATAGTCATATTCAATTCTGAGTGTTATCCAATCAATAATCGGACTGTAAATAGTCCGATTGTTCTTTGAAAAATCGGAGTGAATCGAAACGGCTATAGCTAGCGAAAAACAGGATGTCGTTTTTTAGTACACTGAAAGAGTGGTAAGAATAACACTTTCTGACGAAGAAAAACAGATATTAAAAATCTACTTTAAGACAACTCCATTAATCCTAATACGCCTAAAATCTCAAGCAGTTCTTCTTCGGGATAAATTAATTAAGGTTAAGGACATTGCTGACGTTCTGGATAAGGATGTAAGATCTATTGAACGATGGATTAAAGATTTTACTGATAGAAGACTCTCCAGTATATTCACAGGACAAAAAGATAATCAAAATGCAGCTAAACTCACAAGAGAACAAAAAATTGAGATCAGGGAAACCCTCA
>MGAF01000054.1:0-19185 GCA_001789635.1 Candidatus Roizmanbacteria bacterium RIFCSPLOWO2_01_FULL_35_13
ACGTATCATCCGGCAATGTTTAAGGCCGCAGTCTATTTAGCCTTAATCATTATTCTAATACGATATTCCTAGTTTTGAAATGGGTTCAATACGAAAACGATACTGCCCAATCTCGTAATTTACTAAATTTTCGGCAAAAAACAAGGGCTTATTTGAGTCCACAAAAAAATCCACCTTATCAACTATTCTTTTCTGAATATCTTTAGGAAGTTTTATTAATTCTTTGAGAGCTTTTGCTTTGAAGAAATAACTATACATATCATAAACCTAATATTTTTTTTACCTGCTTGCTCGAGTAGATTTTTTTATCTTTACGTGCTTTTCTAATATTCTCTCTGTAATTTGGTGAGGACAAAGCCTCTAAATCCTCTATGAAACTCATCCAAAGATTATCTGGAACAAGTACGCCCAGCGATCTATCACTTTTCATAACTCTATAGAAGCTTAGACTCCTCTCTGCATCTGTAAATAAACGGGTCAATCCAGCCTGAGCTTTCTGAATATTAGTAAATTTTTCGTCTCTGATAAGTTGTTGTACCACTGTGTCCCGCCGTAGCTCTAATTTATTTGAGCGAAGGAGGATATTACAGAATTATATAATGATTCTATAATCTTTGTCAATATCAAAATCGTCTGACCCACCTGCACTTTTTGACATTTAGATTGATTTAGCTGCATAATGAGATATTAGCAGTTTAATTATCTCATTATGAAACTCTTAATCAAAAATGTTATCCAAAAGATTAATGAATATTTTCTTCCTTATGTTAGTTTAAGACATTTTCATCTTTTCAATTTTGGCTTAAGGACAATATCTCTTCCAAACTTTGAAAGCTTAAACAGTAACGCCCGTATCTGGGGAGGAGTAGACAAAAGAAGTACGGCAGAAAGCAAGATGTATCGACTGTTGAAAAATGAATCGGTGAGAAATATTTTTATCAAAATCTTAAAAGGGCTAAATCTTTTAACTCCCAAAAGTTTTGTTAATATTGACTTCTCAACTTTTACTTTAGGGTGGAAACATCCACGAGTTTCGCACTTTAAACAATAGCTAATTCATATTTTAGTTGTTGAGCGATTGCTTGTTTGATGACATTCCATTGTTGTTGATATACCACTTTTCTTTGATTTTGCAAAAAAGTGGTATATACCTACCGTAGCTTTCAAATGAGAGCTTGGATTAACTTTATAGTCTAAGCCACTCTCCAAAATCAAAGCTCCGTTAGGTATATACCCTTGCAATATGAAAGCAGAGGGGTATAAAAAGATAGATTATTACTCCTTCGTACATCAGCTGATTTAATCCAACTCAATACCGAGAGTATAATATGATTTCTCTGCGCTCGTCCCGTGCGGGACTGACAGTGCTCCAGACCGCAGGTCTGTTTGAGCTCTCGGTGAAAGACTTCAATTTCCCAGCGTTTCCGTACCAAAGATTTAATTTTTTCTCTAGTTGGGTCTTCTACGTTTGTGCCAATGTAATTCGTGCGGCCATTTTTGGCCTCAAACCGAAATACATGAATGAATCCGTATCCTCGTAGGTGAACCCGTAATCCCTCATCAGGTATGGTTAAGTTTTCTAGCTTCTCTTTTTTGTTGACGCTTCTATTTTTCCTTAACCCCATTACCCATTTCCATCCCAAATCTCGTATCATCTTGAGATTGTCAAGACTGGAATAACATGAGTCAGCAATCACAACCTCCGGGTTCACCTCCCTTCGTTTGGAAATTCTTAAAAGTTCTCTAAAGTGATCGTTTTTGGTTTTTCCATCTTCCTTGGGTTCGTAGATTCTAAGATCCATAGGACAGATTTCTTCCTTCTCATCAACCCACAGGAAATTTAACATGCCAATTCCTCGAACAATATTATGTTCTGTACCTGAGTATTGCCACCTTACCAATTTAATTTTTTCGCTTCTTGATTTATTCAATATTGTTTCATCGGCAATAATTACCCCTTTTGTTTCTCTTACATGGGGAGCTGCGGCAGACCAAAAATCTTTAGGTTGACAGTGGGTATTTTCCAACCAGCGTGAGATACTGTCATGGGAAAGTTCTATTGGTGAAACTTCAGAGAGAGATAATGCAGAATACCTTTTTGAAGTTACCTTCAAAAAAGTACAGTATAAATCTTTCGAACAGACTGATTTACTCATATAGGTAGATACTTTTAGTCTATCCTAAATGAAGTTGAAGTGCGAAACTCGTATCATTATTCGATTGTAAAATACTGAGGCGGTCAAATAATTTCGCAAGAGACATATCGTCTAAAAAATTAGGTATTTGATATATGTAACCGAAATTAATTGAAGGTAACTATTAGGAGCGGTTTATTGGCAGATTCGCGGGAAGAAAAGAACATGCCGTTACTTGATGACTGATCAAATCCAATTGACATGAGCTGACCCAGATGGGAAACAACTTCAGGAGTTATATCAATATCATACCAAGTGTTTGCGGTGGGGGCGCTAAAAATGCTGATACCGGAACCAACAGCAGGCCTATTATTATAGTTTATACCTGTCTCTGTCCATGAGGTACTTCCGACTGATTTGATTGTTTGGGCACTACTTGAAATGTCGCTTTCTGTCCTTATTCTTAATTTGGCACTTTGAACAGATCTACCTGCAAGTGAAGCAAGGTCAAATTTCATATAAGTGATGGCTACGGGCGATCCGTCTACACTGAGATTAACCCTTGTTCCATAATTGGAATTAGCACTGCTGCTTTTGACATAAGAGTCCGCCAGAGGATTGAGACTTATAACATTAGGAGTAGGAGTAGGCAAAGGTGTTTCCGTTGGGACAGGGGTTAATGTAGGCGATGGTGTTTCGGTTGGAGTCGGTGCAAAGGGATCTATAGTGGGCGTGGGAGTGGGAGTGACCGTCGGCCCAACCGAATAGGTAACTACCAGCTTTACCGCAGCCGGGATCTCTCCGTCATAGGCTTCGGCTGTACGCCTGCCGGTGCCTGAAGCGGTTAATACAAGAGAATTTCCAGAATTCCAACCGGGTCTGTTTACAATTTCCTGAATGATTGAATTTAAGTTTGGTGACTGATGTTTGACATTGACTGTATTCCAAGATGGAATTGAGTTCCAGACAACCGAAGATGATGTTGGAGGACGGGAGGATATATTTAGGGAACCGGTTGTGAAAGCAACCGGGTTGTCAGCGGCCTGGCCCCAAAAAGTGACGGAAGCGGCGTCAGTTGAAACTTCATCTACTTCAAATTCGGCATAACTATTGATGATAGTTGCATTTTTAGGAATGGCGACACCCGTGAATCGCATACCGACAATTTGATTCGTGGTTCCGTCTGTCCCCAATTCCAAATCTGAACTATTAATATTTACCCCGCCTGTTGAAATATTTTCTTCGGCATCATTTGAGGAGGAATTGATTTGGGAAGAAACGGTGATATTGCCCGGAGGGGGAGTTGAGGTAGGTGAATTTGTTGGGGCTGGTGGAATAGGTGTAGGAGTCGCAAGACCTGAGTCGGTTATGGTAAAAGTATCGGAAAAAGTGCCGCTTACTGGGACAAACTGGGCGAAAAACTGGGTATCGGTTGCGGAGACCTTGAGAAATCCCCATGTCGGTTGGTCATTGCTGCCGGACCATTTGGCAAAATAACCGGATTCGGGATCAGCAGTGCTGACGTCAGTAAGGCTTGCTCCCCCGGTTCCAACGATTGCCAGCACTGATCCTGTACCCTTGATATACTGATTATCCGCCCCATCATCTACAACACAGTCGGGATTGTAAACACTTTCCGCAATTCCAGGGCACAACGGACCTAAAGACAGTTGTTTAGATCTCTGATAATTATGATCGTGACCCTGCAATATAAGGTCGACTTTTTTGTCTACTAGAAGATTTTGCAGATCGGTTGATATTGCACAGTTTTTGATACCCATAGTGGTACAATTTTTGTGCATGCCAACAACAATCCAGCGGATACCTGAGGCACGGGCGCTATCTATCGCCTGAACCAGCCAGTTATAATGTGTAGTTCCGGAAGTATAGCTATAGAGCCCTCCGTCAATATTCAAATCAGCGGCGATCATGATTATCCGGGCTAAAGGCGAGGCCTGAGGATAATCAAAAAAGTATTCTTTGGCATAGACACCGGTAATATTGCCAACGCGGTCGGGAAGGCAGGCTGCAAAATTATCAATGGAATTAGGAGAAGGATCATTATCTTCATGGTTTCCGGCGATAAGTTCAAACGGAAAATCCTGGCCGACATTGTTTTTCACAAAATCGCACCAGGCAGATTCCGGGGAAAGTTCAGCATAGTTTAAATCACCAAGTGCAAGATTAAAATTGGACGATGAACTGAGCGGATTCATAGCAGTTAAAACTTGCGGAGCGTTTCCATCTGCACCATAATCACCGGCTGCGGTGAAAATGAAGGATGAGGTCGACTGGGCGTATGATTGCAATTTGACGTGATAGAAAATGGACAGGAAAAACAGAAAAGTAAAACTTAGGGTATAGAACAGAAATTTAGGTACTTTATAAAAAGTCTTTGTGGACATTATTTGATACGTAATGTATAACAAAATTTTCTGAAATGTCAAGTAAAAATTGTGTAACCGTTCAGGATTTGACAAAACTTTGTCATCGCGAAGCTACGAAGTAGCTGTGGCGATCTCATAAGATTGCTTCGCTACGCTCGCAATGACATTTTCATTGACAACTCCTGAACGGTTACCAAAATTCTGCTTGCAAAGAAGAAGAAGTATCATATCTAAAATGTCTAAAAAGAAAAAAACAGATATTGACTTAAATCTTTATAATGAGCCTACTCCTCAAATACCAAGCAAACTGGGTGAAAAATATGCTAATTTAGCCCAGCACTACCGCGGTTTAAATATGATATTTGAATTTCATTTGTTTAAAGAAGTCGCAAAAGAATTTAATCAAATGGCAGGAAAATTAAGAGGTGGCGAACGTTTAAAAGGTTAATTAACAACCAAATTCAATATCTTTCCCTTCACATAAATTGCCTTATATTTTTTTCCAAAAAATATTATCTAAACTCCTATATTTATCTTTCCTTTAGCAAATTTGTGAAGTATCGAAGCTATCAAAGTCTGATAAGGTATACCGGTTTGAATCGCTTTTTCTTGAATGTCTTCTAGATCTTGCTTATTAACACGGACCGTAATCCTTTTTTCCTTTTTCATCATCTCCCTAGTGTACTTAGCAGCTCCAACTAATTTTTCAATTTCTTCTTTTTGGTTAGGAATTTCAACCCATTCATCGTTTTCTATAGATTTTATTAATTCTTCTTCATACTTATCTAACGGTGCAAATGGATCAATCTTTTTAGTCTTCTTCATAGATCAAAATGAGATGAAATTTATAATTTTTTACTTAAATACTTTTTTGTATATTTTCTGCTTGGATAAATTGTTTTTAGAAAAAATTCTTTCTCGGATTCTACATAGGGTACCACATAAATATATTTTTTAATTTTCACCAACATCATTTTTTGATTTGGGAATTTCTTTTTATTCGGATAGTCTGTTGATTTTAAAATTTGCCTCTCTTCAAGAGCCTTAATTATTTCAGAAAATCCAACGCCCCTTTTTTCTTTCAAAAACTTATCTTTATCTTTACTGAACCTGTACGGCTTCATTTATTTTAAGAGTATAGAATATTCTGTGTACATTGTCAACATATAATTTCCGCTTGAAAAGAAGAAGAAGAAGAAGTATAATTTAGGTCATTATGACAATTAAAGTAAACGACTACGTTACACAAGAACCAGCTGAAAAAAAACTTGAAGAATCAATAATAGGTAAAGTAGTAAAAATAAATGCGGACCAAAGCCCTATTTCATTAGACGTGCGGATAGTTTATGCACCCGAAGGAATTAATTCTGGAATTGCTGGCTGGTGGCTTTTAGGTTCATCTAGAGAACTTCCTGCCCAAGAAGTACAATCTTTATTAAGTAAAAGATTTAGAGTATAGTCATTTTAAAACCAAATTCAATATCTTCCCCCTCACATAAATCACCTTATATTTTTCTTTGTCCAGCGAAGCTTTAGCGAAGTTGGATTCCAAATACTTCCTCACCTTTTCATCTTTAATTGCTTTGTCAACTACTTCTTTTTCTAACAACTGCCCGCCCCTCGAAGCTGCCTCCTTCGCCGAAGTGGCTACGAAGGCCGAGTCAGCGATGTGGGTAGCGGAAACGGATTACAAATTTTTCTTTTAGAGAAGGTTTACTTTCTCCATTACCCGCATCCTGATAAGCTGAGTTAGGCCAAGACCTTTTTTTTGCGCTTCATCCCTGACTATGTCACGTGCCATAGAGTCTAATCGGAGTTTTATGGCTGTTGATAAATTTTTAGCACACTTTACCTTCGTAACTTATTTTTTCCAGGCTTTGAAATACTAAGGATGTTCTATTCGATTAACAATCTGATAAAAAAAACGTGATAATACCTTTGCAATTCTTCAAAGCTTAAAGAGGATCATTGTCTCCGGATTTTGCATATTTTATATTGAGTTTAAGTTCACGTAAAGTTGTTGAGTCAATTCTACCTACTACTTTCATTTCTCCCACATGACTTCCGTTTTTCACTGACATATCAATTTCTTCATGACGACTATGTCCAAAACCTCTATTTGACGTTAAAATAATTCCTTTCCCAGTTTTTTTATTAATACCTCCAAAAATTCCTAACCTACCAAAAGTTTGCCCATTTTCTTCATGAACTATTACAACTCCTACATCACCAGATTGAGGATTTTGTGTATAAACGGCATTTGGCTCTGAAATAAAAAATTCGCCCTTTAATGCATCTTTCATGCATTGTCCATTTACTAAATAAAAGGCTGGATTAATTTTTTCTCCATCTCTTAATTCTCTAGACTGCATTTGATAATTAATGTTGTGAGTTTTTATATTTCCTAATGCAGTTAATAAACCAGGTTTTAACCTACGCCCAACTTTTTGATTAGTGGAATAATCCTGATCACCTTCATTTCTATTATTAGAATTATTAAATTGATCAGATAATAATTTTTTATTTCTACTTCGGAGATTTGATAAAATTCTTAAAGCTGTCAATATAGTTGTTATACAAGCTAATCCTATTCCTATATGATATAGCTTATTTGAATTTGGAATCGAAACTGCATCGTTATTCTCGACTGGTTGTGCCGGTTGAAACATCTGTGTTTCAGCTTGAATATCGTCCTCAGTCGCACTTTCCAGATGAAGCTGAGTTGCCTGTAAGTTAGTTTCACTGTTTTGATTAATAGGCGCAGTTATCATACACAAAACTGTTTTTCCTTTTACTCCTATTGTCATAAAAGGAGTTGGATCCCCAGTTTTATTATTAGGATCATACGGAGCACCCCCATCCACGTTATAGGCATATCCTTCTTCGAAAGTATCATCATCCTGACTGTTCATATCGGGTAATTTCTCAGCTAAGTCTAGAAGATTTCTACCAAACCAGGGATCATCTACAATTATGCAACTAGAGGCTTGCGCTTTATTTATATTTTTTAATTGTTCTAGATATTCTAAACTAACGGTATTAATTATTGCTGGATGCTTAGTAATATAAGTTTCTGCTTGGCTTTGAATTGAAATTAAATCCGCTGATTGTGTAATATTAGCTTCAAATAACATTGAAATGATATTGTAACAAATTAAACTACTTTTATCAAATAATATAGGATAATTTATGATTCTATAAGAACACATTTTAAATTGATAAAGAAGTTTAATAACAGTTTTATTGGACAACTAAATTCAAAATCTTCCCCTGCACATAAATCGCCCGATATTTTTTCTTCGCCAAATACTTTTTCACCTTCTCGCTCTTAAGAGCTAAATCTGTGACTTTTTTTTCATCAATTAACAATTCACTATTAACAATTAACAAATCTCTCACTTTCCCGTTAACCTGAACCGGAATCGTTATTGTTTCTGCAACTGTTTCCATAGCTTTCGGCCAACTTGACAAATGAATTGACTCCTTTTCCCCAAATACATTTCTCCATATCTCCTCGGTCATATGCGGCGCAAACGGCGCCAAAATCTGTAAAAACTTCTTCGCATTTTCAACAGACAAACTATTATTCAGTTGTTTCATTGTTTCATTGTTTTTTTTATTTTGGATTTGGGATTTAGGATTTGATTGGAATTTAGAAATTAGAAATTGGGAATTAACGACTGTTTCCCAGTCGTTTATCATCTCCATCATCGCAGCAATCGCCGTATTCATCTTGATCTTCTCAATGTCACTGGTTACCTTCTGAATAGTTTTATTCAACTTTGCAACTAAAGTTTTGTCTTGGTTTTGAATTTTAGATTTTGGGTTTGATTTGTCATTTGGATTTTGAGAATTTGGATTTGATTGAAAATTGAGAATTGAGAATTGAAAATTTTGATATATTTTCCACACTCTATTCAAAAATCTATGTACTCCGGCTATTGTCTTATCCGACCACGGACCGGTCGCCTCATACGGCATCATAAAACAAAGATACATCCTTACCGTGTCGGTCCCGTATTCCTTCACTACTTCATCCGGATTAATTACGTTTCCCTTTGATTTACTCATCCTGTTTCCGTCAGGTCCCAAGACTACACCGTGCTGAATTCTTTTCAAAGCAAACTCTTCATAATCGACTAAACCTAAATCATGGAAAAATTTGGTGAAAAATCTTGCGTACATCGTGTGACCTAAAGTATGTTCTGAGCCGCCGAAATAGACATCAACGGGCGTCAAATCCTTAACCATTTTTTTATCGAAAGGGGCTTTATCATAGTGCGGACTAACATATCTAAACCAGTACCAAGCTGAGTCAAAAAATGTATCCAAAGTTTCCGCATCTCGCTTCGCATTTTTTCCACATTTTGGACACTTTACATTGAGCCATTTTTCATTCGACGCGAGAGGAGGCTTGCCCTGAGCGGAGCCGAAGGGCTTTCCTTTTGGGGTGAAATCAACTTCATAAGGGAGTCCAACCGGCAAGTCTTTTTCCGGAACCGGAACAGTTCCGCAGTTTGAACAATTAATCATCGGTACCGGAGTTCCCCAGTATCTTTGGCGTGAAACAGACCAATCGCGCAAATGATAATTAAAATGTTTTTTCCCGATTTTTTGCTTAACAATCCATCCAACAATTTCCGCAAGACTTTCCTCTATTTTTTTTCCCGTAAAAAGTCCTGAATTTTTCAAAATGCCTTTATTATCGTGCGCATTTACCGGTGTCTTTTTATCCGATCGTTCCACAACCTCCTTTAGCTCTATCTTGTACTTTTGGGCGAATGCATAATCCCTGGGATCGTGTGCAGAGCAGCGGATAATTCCGGATCCAAAATCCATCAAGGCAAAATTAGAAATCCAGATGGGCATATCAGCGGGTTTACCCTGAGCGTAAGCGAAGGGATCTTTCGCATATCTCCCTGTAAAAACGCCTTCTTTTGTATCGATTTCTTTTAATCTCTCTTCTTGTGTTTTACCTTTCATCCTCTTAACAAAAATTTCAGACTCTTTTTCATATTTTGTTCCCTGGACTAATCTTTCAACCAAAGGATGTTCCGGAGCAATAACGATAAATGTGTCAGCCCAAAGCCAGGCGGGGAAAGCTGAAAAAGATTCAAACACAAGATCTAAATCTCTAACTTTGTGCTTAATAAGAACTCCTTCTTTTTTTCCAATCCAATTATTCTGCCCTACACGAACCGACACTGGCCAATCTACGCCATTGGAATGATTATTCCAAAGCAATCTATCCGCATAGTCGGTAATCTTCAAAAACCATTGCTCAACTTGTTTTTGTATAACCGGATTTCCACATCGCCAACACTTTCCATTTTCAATATTTTCATTGGCTAATACTGTCTGACAGCTCGGACACCAGTTTGAAAGTGCTTTGCCTCTATAAGCCAATCCTTTTTCCCAAAATTTTAAAAATATCCACTGATTCCAACGGTAATATTCCGGAAGACAGGTAATTACAACATCGTCCCAATTGTTCAGCATTGTTCCCATTGTTTGAAATTGTTTAGTCATATTTTCGACATTTTTAAGAGTCCAATCTTTTGGATGAATTTTGTGTTTAATAGCAGCATTTTCCGCAGGCAGTCCGAAAGCATCATAACCGATTGGATAAAAAACATTAAACCCGTTCATCCTTTTAAATCGTGACAAAATATCCGGTATTGTGAATGAAAACCAGTGCCCAACATGCAGATCTCCCGACGTATACGGCAGCTCAACTAGAGTATAAAATTTTTTCTTCCCTGCCCCTAACGTAGCTCTCTGATTCAGAGAGCGAAGTGGGGTTCCATATAATCCTTCCTCTTTCCATTTTTCCCTCCACTTCCCTTCAAATTCTTGTGGTTGGTATTTGGCTATCATTCTCGTATTGTACTAATAATCTGTAACCTTGACAATACCTAATAATTCCGTATAATTTAAACTATGGGATCAATTAATTATGAAGATTTGGCAGAAGACTCATGTAAAATACATAAATAATTCACAAGCAGCTCGACTCTTCCCAAATAGAATTGTATCAATTCCGGATTTAAGATTTACTCTAAAAGTAAATCAGTTTAAACAAGTTGCAACTGTTACGAAAGACGTTTTTATTGATTTAATAAAATTTTATTTATATGATGATGGTAGATATTATGCTATCGCAATGATAACTGATATGAGTAAACTTCCAACAGATTATGATATTTCAGAAGGTAATGCTACAAAACTAGAAAATGATATTGGATATTTGTGGCCTGCATGGGTACATTTTGCGAAAATGTAAGAATAAATTCAAACAAACCTTCCAAAAATCCCCTCAACTTCCTTTTTCTTTTCCTATTCTGTCAACCTTTTACCCAGATCTTTTGCTAATTTTCTATAAAAATTTTTTAATCGATTGAGAGTTAGCGGTTTAATCATTTTAGGAAGAGTGTCAAATTGCTCAACTGTATAACCCAAATCCGCTCCCAATATCCAGTAATCTATCTCCTGATTAAACTTTACTCTAACTCCCTCGATCAGATCCCAGATCGTAAACTTATCTAAAAGAAAATAAAGATCAACAAAATCCCTGACCGTACTTCTCTGATTAATTGCGGAAAGTTTGTTTACTGCAATATCAAGAAGACTATCGACTGCGAAATTGCCAAACATTTTTCCTTTTTCTAATCTTTGATGAGGATAGTAACCAAAGTCTAGTTTTAGGCTGGTACCATAACTAAAATTGAGTATAAAAATATATACAAACTCAACAAACTCAGCCTTAAAAGTAAACTTGTGATCTTTTGACCAAAGCGAGACTTTTTCTCGAACAATATCTAAGCCGAACTTTTTTTCGGGAAAAAAATCCAGATCTTCGGAATAACGATGCTGTAGATAAAATTCGGATAAAGCCGTACCGCCGGTAAAGTAAAAATTTGTTCTAAAAAAATCAGAGTTCCTTACTTTATCGAAAATAAGCTTTTGGGTTGGTGTGAAGTGCGACATTTTTTCCATATTAAAAGCTCAAGCAAATGTTTAGGCGCTTCATAAAGGTCTAATCTATCCCAATATTTTTTAACTTCCGAAAGTTTGATTCTTTCATTTGGATCAGGGCCATAGTTAATCATCCTCTCCAAAATTAAAATCCTCCCGGTCTCAGTTTTTTCCAACTCCTTTTTGTCATAATCCCAAATAAACACCATATTTAATAACAATTGTATCCTAATCCGCTCCTCTTGACAAGAAGAAGAAGTAAAATACGTTTCAGATATGGATAATCATGACAATCTAAAATTGATTCAACAGACAACTTCTCGCGTTGTAGAGCCTTGGCGTCAAGCCTTGCCTACCTTTCCCTGGAATGCGGTTGAACAGTTGACAACGGCTATTATTTTTAAACATCCTCAAATTCTATTGGTAACAATTGATCAGGCTAAAAAAATAATTTCAGAAGAAGGGATTGACTACCCGCCTCAATTTTCAGTAGGTGATATTGCCGGCAGAACAAATCCAGCGCTTGTTAAAACGAGAAGTGCTTTAAAATAGTAAATCCTCAATCAAATTTTTTCAAAATCTCCTCAACTTCCCTTTTCTTCTCCTCCTTTATTTTAGCTCATCCATTTTCATCTTGACAAACTTATAACTTAACTTTAAAATTAACTTATATGTTAATTGACACAAATCAAATAATTCAGCTCACCGATCTTCGATCCAGACTATCCGAGATCATTGATGCTGTCTATCAGGGTAAATCCTTTATCATCACTGAAAAGGGCAAAATAAAGGCTAGAATTATACCCACGCTAGAAAAAAGTAACGATGTTTTTGATCGAATCGAAAAGATCGCTACCAGAATCGATAAACATCTCAAAAAGAAAACAAAAGTTTGGAACTCCGTTGATTTAATTAGGAAAATGCGGCAAAACAGGACTAAACACCTTTTAAAATTATCAGGTATTACTTATAAAAAATAATGCGAACATTAATTTTGGATTCTTCTGTTATTATTAAGTGGTTTAAATTCAAAGATGAATCAAAAGTAAAAGAAGCCAAATACTTCTTAACCGAATTTAGGAATAAAAAATTAAGGATAATTATATCCCAACTTACCTATTTTGAATTATTAAATATTAGCGCATTTGATAGCAACATTCCGGTGAATGAGTGGCAAAATATTATTCAGGTTTTATTCGATATTGATTTTACTTTACTAAGTTTGACTTATAACTTGGCTCAAGACACTTATAGCATAGCTAAGAAATTTAAAATATCAGCCTATGATGCAAGCTATATAGCCTTAGCAAAAACACATAAAGTTGACTTTATAACAGCCGATCAAAAACTCGTCACTAAAGTAGACCTACCCTTTGTTAAATTACTCTAGTTCTCCTCTCATTTTGATCCGACTTATCAAGACCTATTGAAATTTCTTCAAAATTTCCTCAACTCCCTTTTTCTTCTCCTCTGTCACCTCAACCATCACAACTCCCAAGTCAATCTGACCATATAAAACTACAGAATTAAGCGGAGCAAAAAGAATTGCAGGAAGTGCCAAAAGATCCTCCTCACCTTTTACTATCATTAACTGCTTTTTCCCCGTCTTAATAAACTCATTTATTGATTTTTTTATTTCGTTAGCGGTTTTAATATTTATTGTTCCCGGATCATTTACTAAACTAATAGATTCTGGAGTCGCTTCATAACTCATCGCTCCCAAGAATGACATCATTCTGGCTTGCCTGCCCCTCGAAGCTTTGGCGAAGTGGGGTCCAGAATCTGCTTTTTTAATTTGAAATTTAGATTTTGAAAATTCATTGAGTATTGATAATTGAGAATTGAAAATTTGTTTTCTCCTACTTCTTAAGTCTATAATATTTACGTCCGGACTATAACCCGCACCGACTAATGACTTTGTCACAATATCTCCAACCGCGATCACCATCGTCGGCTTTATAAACTTTATGAACTTTATAACTTTATAAACTGTTTCTTTTAGCTCATTTTCTGATCCACTGATAACCTCTCCCAACGGCTTCCTCAACTCTTCTCTTAAATTTTTAGGTAATTTAAGTTCTTTTTTTTGAAAATTGAGAATTGAGAATTGAGGATTGTGGCCGTAGCGGTCTATCTCTCCCATCCTTATTCTCTCCGATGTCACAACCTCTCCATCCTCTCCCCTTACTAATGGTTCTGTGATTATCCTTAAATCCCTAATACCCCTCAATTCCCTCATTTTATTTATCCTCGCCGCATTTTTTTTAGTTAATTCCGTCACTAATATAGAATCAAAATCATTATCCTCTATAGATGGACCATATATGTCTTTTAAAACAAAAAATTGAGCCCTTTTTAAAAAGTTTTTTGTTATTAAATATTTTTCTAATATCGAATATCTAATATCTAATTTCTCCACTATTTGGCTCAACAATTTGTTCTTAATCATCTCATTGGTTGTAATCCCAATTGATACTTTATCCGCCAGTTCAAAAGCCTTATCCAGGAGTTTTTTATGCCCAACATGAAGTCTGTCAAAAGTTCCGGCAAAAATAATATGATTATATTTAAACATAATGAAAAATAAAGTAGGTGACAAAAAAGAACCTCCTTCGCCTTCGGCTACGGAAGGTCAAGAAGGGAATGCTTGCCCCACGAAGCTTTATGCGAAGTGGGGAATTTTTTGACAGAATCTACTTTATTTTAATCAATTTAACAATATATTCGGGAACTCTATCTTCCCATGGCTTATCCGATTTAATTAAATTTCGTATCTTCACTCCTTCATACAAATACCTTTTATAAAAACCCAAGCGTAAAACCTTATAACCCGCCCTTTCAAAAATTCCGTTTGTCCACTCGTTGTTACCTATCACTACATCAAACTTGTCAACATTTTCTAAGGTATGATCGAGCCATAACTTATCATTATTAAAATCTTTCAGGGGAACTATTTTTTTTATTTTTTCTTTCCACCCTTCTTTCTCAATCGCCAACCTCAGGATTTTTTTTCTTATTTCATACGACAAAAAGTTGTCTTTATCTATTATTCCCACACTCCCTATTCCAATTTTCATTTCATCAACATATTGAAAAGATTTTCTCATCAGATGCAGGTGTCCTTTATGAAGTGGCTGAAACCTGCCGATCAGTAGTCCGACTTTGTATTTTTGCATACGGATAAAGTATACTATACTACTCTCATATGGTATCTTCCATTCCAAAAATTAATCCAAAACAGGAAACGGATAAAATTGGAAATTTTATAACCGAAACTCTCGAAAAAACGAGGTTTAAAAAATTAATTATCGGTCTTTCAGGCGGAATCGATTCTGCTGTGTCAATTTATTTAGCCGGCAAAGTTTTGAGTCCGGAGAATATTTTTGTCGCTCACTTATATTATTTTAAACCCTTAACCACCCTTATTCAAAAAGTCTTTTCCGAACTTAAAATTCCTCCCCAAAATCAATATATCCTCTCTATCCAAAAACCAGTCGATGATCTCGCACTACTCCTTAATCCTTTGGTACGTTTTAACAACGGCCGTCGCAAAAACATACCATCAGAAGAAGACCAACACAAATCAACTTTAAGAAAAGCTAATATTATGGCAAGAGTTAGGATGATTCTTCTTTTTGATCTGGCAAAAAAACATAAAGCTCTGGTGCTTGGAACAGAAAATAAATCCGAGCACCTTTTAGGCTATTTCACTCGTTTTGGCGACGCTGCCTCAGATATCGAACCTATATCTCATCTCTATAAGACACAGGTTTATCAACTGGCAATGTATCTCAAAGTGCCGGATGAAATAATCAATGCTAAACCTACTGCGGGTCTATGGTCCGATCAAACCGACGAAGGCGAATTCGGTTTTTCCTACCTGGAAGCCGACCAAGTCATTTATCTGTATTTTGACAAAAAAATCCCTCTCAACAAAATCAGTAAAAAAGAATTTCCCAATGCACAAAAAATAATCAATTTTGCCAGCAAAAACTCCTTTAAACTCAAAGTTCCATATTTCATTTGACTTTTAAGTTATTTTGATTAAACTTCAATTAATATGACAGCTCAAGTATCTCAAGAGAAATACAACTATCTTAAAATAATATTTAGCTATCAAACTCTTTATGGACGAGTAGACAATAGATCTGACAACGGAAAAAGATTTTTACTATCGACTGGGTCAGCGGGAATTGCATTACTAACAGCTCTTTCTTTTCCTGGATTAAAACCAGAGGCTGGACAGCTTGCTTATTATTATTCTCTATTAATGTTGATGCAAATATCCTTTGCTATTCATAAAACCTTGAATAAATCTAATCCAGCATAAATATGCGTAGTTATCTATCCACGTTTATCGGCTTCTACTAATCAAATAATTTTAATTATCAAAAACCCCACATAAGCCAAAAATAAAATTAGCCCTTCATTTTGATAATTCTTACAAAATAGTCTTTGAACTTGCCTAATAATTTCTCAAGTGTTATTATTAAATTGTGGCAAAAGCCAAGATCAGTTCTAAATTTCGAGATAGACTATCTGAAAAATTAATGGAATTGGGAAATTTGACTTTAGCAACTTTAGCTCTAGGTCAATTTGTAACTGATAAAAAATTTTCCTGGTCTGTTTTTGGTTGGGGCGTTATTTTTATGTTCCTCTGTTATCTTATGAGTTATATTATTAGTTTTGAAGATAAATAATATGGAACCTTTAGCCTGGTTTTTTGTATTATTATCTATATTGGTAGTAGTTGGCGGATTACTGGTCAAAAAATACAGTAAGTAAATACTCAGTGTAAATCCGCGTAACTATCAGCGTTTATCCGCTTCTTTACATAATCTCAACAATCAAAAATCCTACATAAGCTAATAATAAAATCAGCCCTTCATTTCGGGATATATCCTGCTTGGATCTGGAGAATATATAGAAGAGTCCAAGGCCGCCAGCTACAAAAATAAACGTCTGTAAAAAATGATTCTTAATCAGAAAATCTGAACCCCTTATGACAGTCAAAACTCCGAAAATTACTGTATTAGCTACAGCCGAACCCAGAAAATCACCTAAAGCCACTTCATTCTTTTTCAATAATACCGACCGAAAAACCAATGACAATTCAGGCAAATTTGTCCCTACAGACAAAATAACCAAACTAATTAAGTAGGGTGAAATATTATAAAAATTCGAGAAAAAAATCGTGCTATCAACTATAAATTTGCTGACAATAAATACAGTAACAACCCCAACAACTAATTTGACAAGGTCGGTATCGACCTGATCCGTATTATTGATAATTTCGTCTTTTATTCTTTCCAATAATCCCTTTTTTTTCTCAATAATAAAAATTAAAACAATATAGAGAAAAATCGAAGCTAACCCTTCAATAATACTAATCCTACCGTCCAGGATAAAAATCGATGGCGCTAAAATGACAAAAAGCGCAAATAAAAGATTGTCCTTTGACATCTGGTGGTTTAACTTTAATCCATTGCCAAAAACTGCCAGCAGTGGAATTACCAATAGAAAAATTACCAATATCCCGCCAATTAAATTTCCGGCAAAAATTTCCGGTTTATTATCAATCAACGAGTTTATCCCTACAGAAATTTCAGGAATTGAAGTCAAAATACCCAATACAAAAAATGACACTGAAAAAGAAGAAAGGTTGAGCTTATGAGCTATCCTATCAACAGAATTTACTATTATTCCGGCAGCAAACCAAATAATACCGAAAGAAAAAATATAAAGAATAATTTGCGCCGTCATTCTTATATAATAGCAGTTTGTATGTTCGAATTTAAGATCCTTAAAAAGGATAAAAAAAACAAAGCGCGACTGGCAGAATTTAATACTCCTCACGGTAAACTGACGACCCCCGAACTTGCTTTTGTCGCAACCGAGGCAGAGCTTAGGGCAATTCCCAAAGAATTCATGCCTAAACTTCCGGTTAATTTAATTATCGTCAACACCTATCATCTCTGGACTAAAAAGATTGCAGATAAGATATACCATCTAGGTCACGGCCGTGATCTAGATGGTAACACAGTTCATAACTATGCGAACTTCCCCAAACCAATCATGTCCGACAGCGGCGGTTTCCAGGTTTTTTCTCTGGGATTCGGCAAATCACAGGGTGTCGGCAAGATTGCAAATATTTTTCCGGACGAAGATCAAAAAGTAGGTGTCGAAGTTTTAGGGATCCCGGCAGCGCGCAGTCGAGGCCTATCGAATCCGAAGCGAGCACTGACGGGAAAAAAACTGAGACAGAATCTACTTTTTGATACTGGCAATCCTCTTAATATTTCAGATGAAGGAGTAGAATTCACTTTCAACGAGGAAAAATTAATGCTTTCGCCGGAAAAATCAATGCAGATCCAGCAAAGAATCGGAGCCGATATTATTTTCACCTTTGACGAATGTACATCGCCTTTAAATACTTATGAATATACAAAAAATGCGTTGAATAGAACTCATGAATGGCTCGTGAGGTGTATAAAACAAACTAGAAGTAGTCAAAATGCGGGTGTCGAAGTTTTAGGGATCCCGGCAGCGCGCAGTCGAGGGCTATCGAATCCGAAGCGAGCACTGACGGGAAAAAAACTGAGACAGGTCCCGCATTTAACGAATCAGGCTCTTTTTGCGATTGTGCAAGGTGGCGAGTATGAAGATTTACGTCTTCAATCATCTAAATTTATGGCTAAACAAAACGTTCCGGGTTTTGGCATAGGAGGATCCCTAGGCATGTCAAAAGAAGACATGCACAACATTCTCGATTGGACTATTCCTAATCTTCCTGAAGAAAAACCCCGCCACCTCTTAGGCATAGGTCAGGTCAAAGATATTTTTGAATGTATTGAAAGAGGCGTTGATACATTTGACTGCGTCATTCCAACGCGTGAAGCCCGTCACCGTGTTCTTTACACAAAAAAAGGCCATAGAAACATCCGCAAATTACGGAGTTTCAATGAAGTAATTGAGAAGGATTGCGAGTGCATCGCATGTTCCCAATCAGTCACATTTGTCCAATTAGCCCAATTATTTTCCAAAAAAGACCCGCGCGCTTTTTTCTACGCAACAGCCCACAACATCCAATTCTACGCAGACCTTATGAAGAATATAAGAACATCTATTGAACACAATAGATTATCAAAGCTTAAAGAAAAATATCTCAGATACTATCAATAAAGTCCAAGAAACAACTCACAAGAAACAAAAAATGCTCAAATAAACAAAGTCTAAATTTCTGAAATTTGAAATTTGGAAATTGAGATTTGATTAGAAATTAGGAATTAGAAATTCAATAGCTATTCTCTATTAAAATCAGTTCTTGGTTTGGGTGGTCTGGCTTCTGAGACGACGAGTTTTCTTCCTTTGTTATCTGTCCCATTTAGGGTATCGACTGCCTTTTGAGCGGCTTCCTCTGTGTCCATCTCAACAAATCCGAATCCTTTAGATCTACCTGTATCCTGGTATCTGATTATCGAAGCTGAAACCACTGTTCCCGCAGCGCCAAAAAGAGTCTTAAGATCATCCTCTGTTACTTCATACAATAAATTTCCTACGTATAATTTCTTATTCATCATTTATTCACCCCCTATCACAAATGTCATTCTGGCTTGCCTGCCCCTAACGTAGCCAGGTGCAGTCTTGTACCTGGCGTAGTGGGGTCATTCTGGCTTGCCTGCCCCTAA
>MGAF01000054.1:19201-35355 GCA_001789635.1 Candidatus Roizmanbacteria bacterium RIFCSPLOWO2_01_FULL_35_13
CGTAGTGGGGTCATTCTGGCTTGCCTGCCCCTAACGTAGCCAGGTGCAGTCTTGTACCTGGCGTAGTGGGGTCCAGAATCGTTGTTTGTAATTCTTTGGTTTTTTGTCATTCCTGCGAAAGCAGGAATCTAGCAGAATATAGTTCACAAGTAATTATTGAATAAAATTTCGCGGTTTATTTTGAGGCTTTAAATTTGCAGCCAAACAAAAATTCAAAAACGATTAACAATTATAGTATAGCTATTAAATATTGAATTTCAACCGAAATCATTGAAGACTACTACAACCTGTTATCGACTAAAGTCTTTGACAAGTTCTTTCATTCTTTCTTTTCCGGCTATCCACAACTCTCTTGCTCCAAAACCTTCTCCAGTTAATATCTTTTTATGATAAAGTACAACATTCCCCCAATTAGTTTTCCTCCAGCTTTCGACAAAACCTAATTTGTGATTGACTCTCTTCCCAATCGCATATTGTTCTACTTGAAGATTTAAACTATTAAGAATTAAATCAAATACATCATCGTCGCCAACACCAACTGTTTCCATCATATTTGGATCTTTTTTGGCTTTTGCCATAAATCGAAGAATATCTGATTTAACTACTTCTCCCCGTCGGTGTAAATCTAGAATATCAAATTCTTTCATAATGCCCCATAGTTTACTCTCTCTCTCTCTCAAAATCAAGCGCTTTTTTTCCACCCTCATTTTCTACTCCCCTAATCCCCTCTAAACTCCTTTAAATTCCTTTATATTCCCTTAATGATCTTTAGATGTAATATAATCAAGCTATGCCCAAAAAACCAGTATCCCAAAAAATCTACGCATTTATTGATTGTCAGAGTTTTAATTTGAAGCAAAAATTAGGTAAAAAAAACGGGAGTGTTGTTTTAAGGACAACACCTTAAAACTTCCCTCCCTCGTGATTAATTATATGTTAAGATATTCTAAATTCTTGTCAACATTCAAATGACCGTAGAAGAAAGATTAAATCTCATAAAACAAGTCGGGGAAAAAATAATTCCAGTAAATATTGCTAAACAAAAATAATCTGTTATAATTAGAATACAATTCGTTAAAAGCATTGAAGGAGAAATACCCTCCTTTGTCCGCCGAAGCTTCAGCGAAGGCGGATCAGCTGAAAAGTCGAAAGAATTTTTAGGTTTAAGTAGACTTTTACGGTTGTTCCCGTAATAGAACTAGAGTGTCACTGCAGAGTCAAGCACTCAAATAACAAGGTAAAATTCCTTGAACTTTGAGCCCGCAGCAGTGCGGGTTTTTTAATAGGAATTTTACGAAACAAGGTGGTAACGCCCTTATCACAAGAGCCCTTGTAAGATCGTCTATACCTTTTGTCATTCCGAGCGTAGCGAGGAATCCAGCGAAGCGAATTCAACAAGACGATTTTATGAGGGTTTTTTTTGTTAAAAAATTTTACCGCAGGTGGCAGAACGGCGATGCAAAGGACTGTAAATCCTTTTCAAGTAGGTTCAACTCCTACCCTGCGGACAATGAAAAATAATTTAGGCAATTACACCCATCAAGTAGATAATCCTGATAGTTTTTTACGGTTTGATCTGACCGAGGGTGATTGTTGGTTTAAAGATGATATTAAATCGTGGTTCAAGGAAATAGATATGCAGGATATAATTCACTATCCGGACGAGAGAATATTAAAAACAAAAAAATTATTAGCCCGCTGGCTTCACATGAAAGAAGATAATATTGCAATCGGTAATGGAAGTGATGAGTTAATTGAATTGATCCAAAGAATTTTTACAAATCCTGAGGATAAAATATTGACAATTGCCCCTTCCTTTTTCCGCTATACAGAATCATCTTTAAGAGCAAAAAATTCAGTTATAACCATAAAGTTGAATAAAAATAACTTTGAATGGGATAACTCGTCGATAAAAAAATTTTTAAAAAAAGCTGAGGATAAGAAGGTGAAATTAATCTGGTTAGCAAGTCCTAATAATCCAACAGGTATTGATATCCCGGGGCCGGTATTACTGGAGATAATAAAATCAGGAAAAATCGTAATTCTGGATAAAGTCTTAAACGGATTTACCAAGGAGCTGCGGGAAGCTTCAATGTTAGTCCGGGATAACTCCAATTTACTTATTTTATCCGGATTTTCCAAGACATTCGGACTTCCCGGATTAAGATTTGGCTTTGCCGTAGGTCATCCTACAATTATCGAATCGCTTGAAAAATGGCATTTGCCTTTTAACGTTAGCGGTCCGACATTATTTATTGTTGAGAAACTGATCCACTCCTTACTATCCAAAAAAATAACTTTAAAAGATGGATTCAAATTTATAATTGAAAGGGAGTTTCTGAAGGAAAAAATCGCCAGGTTAAAGAATATTAAATTAGCTAGCGACTCAAAAACCAACTTTATTTTATTACGACCAGAAAAACCTTTGGATCCTTTTAGGAAGTTGTTAGAAAAAGGTATATTGGTAACTAATTTAAATAAAACTAGTGGAATTAAGAATAAAAATTTCATTCGAGTCACGTTGGGGGATCGGCAAAAAAATATTTTATTATTAAAAGCCCTTCAGGAAATCGATTTAGAAGTAACAAATTAAATATCATGAAGACATTTCAGTCAATAAAACAAAAACTTGTTAAGAATAGAATTATTTTTAATGAAATTACTTTTCCTAACAAGGCTGTTTCAGCCAGAACTGAAGCCATCTCGCTTACTAATAATTATAATCCGAAAAATGCGATTAAAACTTTGGTAGTTAAGACGAAAAATAGTTATTATGGATTAATTATGAGGGGTAGTGATCTAATTGATGATAAAAAACTAAAAAAATATATCGGAAAATGGTCTATTGTAAATACTCAAACTCTTAAGGAAAGATTTGGTTTTTTACCAGGCTGTGTTTGCCCCTTAGATCTTGATCTACCCTACTTAATTGATGTTAAAGTCAATAAACTTGAAGTTTGGAGCATAGGAGCTGGAGATCCTAAGAAAGGAATCAATATACAAAAGGATATTGCTATTTCTTTAATTAACAATTTTCATGTAGTATCATTAACCTAATGACAAATTTGAATATAGAAGAAAGACTAAATCTCATCAAACAGGTAGGAGAAGAAATAATCCAGGAAGATGAACTTAAGAAACTTCTTGAGAGCAACGAAACACTCTACGCCTATGACGGCTTTGAACCGTCCGGTCAGATTCATATTGCCCAGGGAATTGTCCGGGCAATCAATGTCAATAAAATGACTAAAGCCGGAATAAAATTTAGGATGTGGGTAGCCGACTGGCACGCCATGGCGAATAACAAACTCGGCGGAGACCTCGAAAAAATCAAAACTACCGGTAAATATTTTATTGAAGTCTGGAAGGCCTCAGGTATGGATCTTACGAATGTCGAATTCAAATGGGCTTCTGACATGGTTAAAAACAGCGACTATTGGAAATTAGTTTTGAACATCGGCAAGTCAAATGCCTTAAAAAGATTTATACGAACAGCCGAGATGATGGGTAGGCAGGAATCATTGGATAGCCTAACCGGTGCTCATATTATCTATTCCTGTATGCAGGTTGCTGACATATTCATGCTTGGAGCTAAGATTACTCAATTAGGAATGGACCAAAGAAAAGTTAATATGTTAGCCCGCGAGATCGGCCCTCTCCTCGGCTACTGGAAACCCGTCGTTGTCTCCCACCACATGCTTATGGGGCTACAAAACATTAAAAATCAAAACAATGAAACAGTGAAACAATCTAACAATGATACATCTAGAGCTGCAGAGAGATTACTATCATCATCCATGGATCCTAAAGCTGCGTCAATTAAACGTGCAATTGAACGTAAAATGAGCAAATCTCTACCGGACAGTGCCATCTTCATGACCGACACGACTGATGATATTAAACGAAAGATTAACAAAGCCTACTGCCCGGAAGGAATTGTCGAAGAAAATCCGATACTGGAATATTACAAATATATTTTATTTGAATCACTCGATAAGTTACAGCTGCAAAATATTGTTCTGACGCGCCCACAAAAATTTGGAGGTCCGGTAATTCTCAATTCCTACGAGAATCTTGAACGCCTGTTCAAAGAAAAACAAATCCATCCTCTGGATATTAAATCCAAAGCAATCGAGTTGCTGGACAAGCTTCTCCAACCCGTCCGCCGCCACTTTGAAGAAAACTCCGAAGCGAAGAAATTGTTGGAACAAGTCAAAAGCTTTCAAATAACAAGATAAAATTAAGGATTTCTTCTGGTTTTTACTTTTCCTCCCTCACTATGTGAGTGATAATTTTGAGGAGATTTTATTTTTCTTCGATTTTTAATAAAACTATATGCAGAAAGTCCAAGTATACCAATTGGGAGAAGAAGTACAATTAAACCTGGGACAGCTTCGAGTATTTGCTTAGCCTCTGGATACATAATCTATTTTGGTCATTTTACTTCTTCTTCTTCTTTGCAAGAGGAAATTGCCTTCTAACGGCCTTACGACTTTTGAGACGACCGCATGCAAAGTCGTTTCACTTGATTTTTCCTATGAAAGTAATAAAATATTACTAGTATGAAAATAGGAATCATTACCAGACCAAATAAAAAAGGACAGGTTGTAATCCCTAAAAAAATTAGGGACGAGCTTTATATTACCGAAAACACACCACTTAATTTAGTATTGAGGGATAATGGTATTTACATCTACCCTATCGAAAAAATAATTCCAAAAACGAACAAAGACGAAAGCTTTGCTGAGATATTAATTAGAACAAGAGGTGCTTGGGGCAAACCTTCAAAAGAAGAGGTAAAAAGGGAAAAACAAAGACATAGGTTAGAAATACTTTCCTCAAAAAAGAATAAAAACGCATGGTGATCTTGGATACCAATATCATTATCGATCATTTAAGACAAAAACAGGAATCCTTATTCGAAAATCTTGTAAATAAAATAAATAAAAATGAACTCGCAATATCGGTGATCACCATTCAGGAATTATTTACCGGTAAAAGTACAAGAAATTTAATTGAATGAATTATCTTTTATCTATAATCTCTAATTTAGAAATCTTGCCTTACAATTATGATGTTAGTCGACTTGCTGGTAAAATAATTAGGGATACAAGCAGATACGTAGGCTTTGCCGATGCTGCAATCGCTGCTACAGCCGTAGTTAACGACGCCGAACTTTTCACTCTAAACAAAAAAGACTTTCAAGATATTAAGGGTATACATTTTTTTATTCTTTGAAGAAAACTCCCAAGCTATAAAACTCCTAGAACAAGTGAAGAGTTTTCAAATAACTAGATAGTGCAAAAAGTTTTTTTACTTCAGTTGAACTCCATTATCTAATTCCTTAACTTTATCACGTAAAACCTGAGCAGCTCCATGTGCACCTGCTGATTCTAAATTTTCGGCATCTCGATCATACGAGGCTGCTAGTGCAGAGTTTGTAGCAGGAAATTTTACAGTAATCCTAGGTTTTAAATGTACACGATTTTTTTCCATTGCTTCTTTATTAAGCTTTTGGCTATATCTTCCTAAAGCAATTAGGCCTCCAGTAAAAATTAAGGAAGTTCCGACACAAATAATAGTTACAGCTTCTGAACTCATAGTACGGCCTATTTTACTTCTTCTTCTTCTTCTTTTCAAGCGGAAATGAAGCTCTAAATATTTTTACGACTTTTGAGACGACCGCATGAAAAGTCGTTACACTTGATTTTTTCAGTGACTTCCCTCAGAATAAGATCTGTTCACTTGTTACCTAGTTTGCTCGTTAACTAGTTAACCAGGTAACAAGCTAACCAGCTAACAAAATATGATAATTCCTTCTGATGAAATAGTTGATAAATCTTACATCAAAGATTATGAAAAACTTTATCACGATATTCAGGAGCATCCTGAAGCTTTCTGGGAAAATATTGCCAAAGAACTTTCCTGGTTTAAACCTTGGAATAAGGTATTGGAGTGGAAATACCCATATGCCCGCTGGTTTGTCGGCGGCCAGTGCAATATCGTTAATAACGCTCTGGACCGGCATCAAAAAACTGCGGTAAAAGATAAACTTGCCTACATCTGGGTAGGTCAGCCCTTCGACTCCGCTCAGGGTAAAGAAATGCCTGTTCGAAAATTTACTTATGGCGAATTAAATACAGAGGTCTGCAAATTTGCCAATGTTCTCAAGTCCTTAGGCGTCAGAAAAGGCGACCGTGTCACAATCTATCTCCCGCGAATTCCTGAACAATACATCTCGATGTTAGCCTGCGCGAAAATCGGCGCGATCCATTCGGTAGTTTTCTCCGGTTTCTCAGCTGATGCATTAAAAAATAGGATAATGGATGCCCAATCAAAAATCGTAATAACTACTGATAAATATCCCTACAAAGACAAAGTTCTCGATTCCAAAAAAACCGTCGACGAAGCCATAAAAGACATTTCCTCAGTTAAAGATGTTATTTTAATTAAAAGATTAAAATCTGAAGCTGCTGATTCTAACGGATTTCAACCCGCTTCGCCAAAGCTTCAGCGAGGCGAGCCGATTTCAACTGGTTTAAACTATCACTGGTATCACGATCTCATGTCTCAAGCCGACACAATCTGTTCAACCGAAATTATGGAAGCAACTGATCCCCTCTTTTTACTCTACACTTCCGGCTCAACCGGAAAACCCAAAGGAATCCTTCACGGCCATGGAGGATATATGGTGGGAGTTTACTTAACTCTTAAGTATGTATTCAATCTCGATTCACAAAATCAACCAGTTAACCAGGCAACTAGCCAACCAGGTAACAATTCAATTGATGATATTTATTTCTGTACAGCTGACGGTGGCTGGATTACAGGTCATAGCTACATTGTCTACTCACCGCTTATCAACGGCGCTACAACTTTTGTCTATGAGGCAACACCTGATTATCCGCATCCCGGAATCTGGTGGGAACTGATTCAGAAATATAAAGTTACAAAATTTTATACAGCACCCACTGCAATCCGCGCCCTAATGAGATTGGGTGACGAAATTCCAAATAAATACGATCTTTCATCTCTAAAAATATTAGGCAGTGTCGGAGAACCGATTAATCCCGAAGCCTGGCTTTGGTACTATAAAACAATCGGTAAAGAAAAATGTCCGATCATGGATACCTGGTGGCAGACGGAAACCGGAATGTTCATGATTACCCCTGTTCCTTCGGCAAATTTAAAGCCAGGAAGCGCATTTAAACCTTTTTTTGGCGTTGAAGCAGACTTGGTTGATGATAAAGGAAACTCTGTACCAGTTAATACTCAAGGCTTTTTAGTTATTAAAAAACCCTGGCCGTCGATGCTTCTTGATGTCTACAATAATCCCAAAAAATATCTGGAAACTTATTTTGAAAATGAATCTATTAACAATCAACAATTAACAAAAAACAATCAATTTCTCTACTTCAGTGGCGATTCTGCCAAAAAAGATGACGATGGATATTACTGGATCATAGGTCGAAACGACGACGTAATTAAAGTTTCAGGACACAGATTAGGCTCGGCAGAACTGGAAAGTGCCTTTGTATCGCACCCATCGGTTGCCGAGGCAGCTGTCATCGGAAAACCGGATGAAGTTAAAGGCGAAAAAATCAAAGCTTTCGTAATTTTGAAAAAAGGAATTCAAGGAAGTGATGAACTAAAAACTGAATTAGTAAAACAGGTTCGAAAAATGATCGGTCCGATTGCAACTCCGGACGAGATCGATTTCGTCGATAAACTCCCCAAAACCAGAAGCGGAAAAATAATGCGCCGCGTCCTCAAAGCCCAAGAACTGGGCCAACCCCTCGGTGATACTTCAACATTAGAAAACTGACAATTTATTTTATATAATTACATTCTTATGCCTGAAAGACTGCCTGTTTTACTTGGACCTCAAGCCGAATTTTGTAAATTAACTAATGGACTGTGCAATCGAGATGGAAAGTGTCAAACAAGTGTTGAATTTCTAAATAAGTCTACAACAGGAGGACAAGCTTCTTTAACTGAAGAAGCAAGAACAGGATCTTATTGGCCAGAGAAAAAATGGGATGATTACTACAGTAGAACAATCGGAATTTCTGCACAATGCTCGAGACAACCATACTTATTTCAACTGTTAGCAGAAGTTGATAACGATAAAAGAGAACGAGGAGAAATTTTTTGAGAAGACTATGTATAAAAAAACGCACCGAGTCCTTCGAAGTGTTCTCCGGACTCGGTAGCGCGTAAGTTGCGAATTCAGATTTTAATGATTAAACCTGAATTCTGTCTTCTGACTCTTATTTATCCCCCGACACCGCCTGCTGGTTCATTGATCAAAACCTTCGGTGCCTCGAGGATTATAAGAGTTGTTTCGTCCCTTCTCATATAATCTTATAGTAACTTATAATCGGATCCTTCAAATTAATTTTTAACTTCTAATAAGAGAAAAATTAACTATATTATTAATATAAACATACCCTATAAGATTTGTCAAGGGGTAAATTAATATACTAAAAAACGAAGAAATTAACTAGAATAATTAAGCATTATTCTTTGGAAGATCTAACATAGACTTGACCACATTTCTTCCGCTACTCTTTGCTAAGTATACAGCTTTATCTGCTAATCCTAGCAGATCTGATTCACTATTAATGGAAAAACCCTCATTAGCTGGAGAAAATGTTGCCACTCCTACGCTTACAGTCATATTTCTTGGACGATTAGATATATTATTAGAACTAAAGTTATGCTCCATTATCTGCATTCTGATTCTTTCGCCAAGATCAAGAGCTTGAGTTAGATTTGTATCCTGCGCAAGAATTAGAAACTCCTCTCCACCATATCTTCCTACTACATCGCTCTCTCTAGAAATTGTTTTTAATTCACAAGCTAGTGCCTGTAATACATCATCTCCGGCTTGATGACCATAAGTATCGTTTACATTTTTAAAATAATCACCATCTATAAAGATTAGAGACAAAGAATCTCCTGATCGTTGAGCTTCAAGAAACAATCGTTTAAGCTCACCAGAAGGATTAGGTTGATTTTCATCTCCCATAATGTATCTTCTTGAATATAAACCGGTTAGCGCATCCTTTATCGATTTACTCTCTGCTTCGGCGAGTTTTTTTCTTTGCTCGATAAATAAACTATTACTTATTTTTTTTCTCATATGTTTTAATTCCTTTGCTACTTTATTTCTAGCCTGATTTTCCGTTAGTTTTCTTCTCAAAGGAGTAGCATTTAACATATGTTCTAACACCCTATCTTTATATTGGGATTTTTGAGTCTTTGGTGAAATTATTATCTCTGGATTTTGATCCATGGTTTACTTAATTAAATAATAGTCTTAGTAGATCTAATTTAATGTCCCATTGCGCTTCTTAAACTCTTTGTCCCTAATAAAACAAGGGAAGCCATAAATATATAAGCCAGATAGAAGTAGATGGAAACAGATTCTACCTTAAAGATACTGGATAATACCGGAGTTTTAACTATTAAGGCCTGAGTGATAAATGGAAGAGCAAAGGCAAAAATAAATATTCCGGAGATAAATTTTTTAAAATGTTTTCTGATTGACTGATGCGATAACCAGAGATCGACAAAAATAAACGACTGAATCAAAGCTAGAACTGAAAATGCCGCGGTTCTTCGAAAAACCTGCCCATCTACAAAAATAAAATAAGAAATCAGAACAATAATTGTAGCCAGAATTCCAACTCCAAAAATATATTTCTTCCCAAATGACGTAAGGAGCTCAAGATCTTTTTGCGGCGACTGCCGCATCGCATTTTCATCGCGGGGAGAAAAAGCCAGGGCTAGGGCAGGAACGCCATCGGTAACTAAGTTAATATACAAAAGTTGAATCGCATAAAAAAGATTCGGGATACCGATAATAAGTCCGACAATTAAAGAAAATGCCTCAGATACATTACAGGCAAGAAGATATTTTACGGCATTTTTTAAGTTCTTAATTATATTTCTCCCCTCCTCAATTGCATTAACGATAGTTGCAAAATTATCGTCTGTTATGACCATATCTGCTGTTTCCCGAGCTACATCTGTTCCAACCAAACCCATGGCTATTCCCACATCCGCTTGTTTTAAAGCAATTGCATCATTAACTCCATCGCCGGTTACCGCGACTATTTCACCCAGTTTTTGATACAGCTTAACTATACGCGACTTGTGAAATGGAGTGGTTCTGGCAAAAATTTTTACGTTTGGTAATTTTTGCAAAAGCTCTTCATCGGAAAATTCTTCGAGTTGTTTTCCGGTTATTATCTCGTCACCTTCTTCTATAAAACCCGTAGACACACCTATTGCTTCCGCAGTAATTTCATTATCACCAGTAATCATCACGGTTTTAATCCCTGCTTGTTTCGTCTTAGCTAAAGCTTCCAATACTTCTGGCCGCGGTGGATCATGAATAGCAACCATACCAAGAAAAGTTAAATCAGTTGCAGCTTCTGATTTTAACTGACTTTGACTGATTTTAACTGGTTTCAACTCTTTATATGCCAGTGCTAATAGTCTTAATCCTTTTTTTGCCCATTTCTCCATCAAATCTTCAATAGCCTTAATTTTTGCTCTTGATAACTTTTGAGGCTTTTCACCGATTAAAATTGAATCGCATATCTCCAGTATCGACTCAGGTGCCCCTTTTGAAAAAAGAAATTTTGAATTTGAATTTTGTTGGACTAAAACACTCATTCTCTTCGTCACACTGTCAAACGGTTGTTCATCTACTATTTCCCATTCTTTTCTTACCATTTCGGGTATCAGTCCAATTTTATGTCCAAGATGCAGCAATGCCCCTTCGGTTGGATCCCCAAGAACATCATAAGTATTATGATCATGTATATACACTAAGGATGCAGTTGAACAGAGTATTCCATCCAACAGCATCTTGGAGAAAGGATGGTTGGAAAGACTGGGTGGCTTTTCTTCAGTATAGACTTTTTCATCAACATAGATTTCTTTAACCTTCATTTTGTTAGTTGTTAATGTTCCGGTTTTATCTGTTGCAATTAAAGTAACGCTTCCCAAAGCCTCAATAGCAGAAAGCTTTCTGATGATTGCTTTTTTCTTTGCCATCTCCTTAACACCGATGGCTAAAGTAATCGTCATAACAGCCGGTAAACCTTCCGGCACAACCGCGACTGCCAAAGATATCGCCAAAAGAAATGCGGAAAAATGCCCGGCTCCCTGAAAATAATTTAAAGCAAAAACGATTATGGATAAAGAAATACCTGCGATTCCGATTGTTTTAGTCAGACTTTCAAGTTTTTTTTGCAGAGGCGTTTTTGAATCTTCAATCTTTTCAATATGTTCAGCTATCTGGCCGAATTTGGTATTCATAGCGGTTTTCTTAATTTCTATATATCCTCTGCCTTTTACTGCAATCGTTCCCATGAAAATTTCATCTTTAGTATTCTTAACTACAGGCAGTGATTCCCCGGTTAAAGCTGCTTCGTTTATTTCCAGGTTTTTGGCTTCCAGGACTTCTGCATCTGCGGGAATTTTCACCCCTTCTTCAATAAAAATTACATCTCCGGGGACCAAAAAACGGCTGTCAATTTCCTGTTCTTTACCATCGCGTATCACCCTGACCTTGGTTATGGTCATTTTCTTAAGCATCGCTATGGCCTGTTCGGCTTTTCCTTCCTGGTAAAGTCCAAAAAGTGCATTCAGAACAACTATTCCCAGAATCAAAACTCCGTCAACTGTTTCCCCGACAAAAAATGATAGAAGAGCGGCAAAAATAAGAAGAATGACCAGGAAATTATTGAATTGCTCCAGGAATTTTACAAACAGTGATTTTTTCTTTTGCTCTTTTATCTCATTTTTCCCGTACTGCTCGAGTAATTTTTCTGCTTCTTTTGAAGTTAATCCTTTCATTGTAATTCTTAGATTTAGTTAGGTGGCGCGAAAGAAAGGGACCCGCAAGCGCACAGAATTTTTCCAGTTTCTCCTGGTTCGAGCACTTGTGGAAATGAAATTCGCGACAGAATCTAACTAAATTAAAATTTTCAATTCACTTTTAACTTAATATAAACGTCTTCCATCGTCTCAATAATCTGTCCAATAATTTTTTCGGCTTCAGTGAAACTTATTGCTCTGGTATTATGAGGAAAATAATGAAAAATTTGATTCCTGCCTAACTTCCAGGTATTCCAGACTTTTTCCGCAAAATCAATGTTTACTTTTTCCCGCATTTTTTTATAAAGTGATCTGTCTCCCAATCTTGCTTCCAAATTAGGCGACATTAACTTACCCAGTCGAAGGTGATCGGATATGTAATCAAGATGGGAGATAAACTTAATTTCTTTAAAAAGCTGTTTCAAGAACCCTTCATAGGCTTTTGCAAAAGGAAAAACCAGAAAAGAGTAGTCCTTAAAACGATAAACATTATTACGCAAAACATCATTCATCAAATACTGCCCCTCTAAGATTAAATCTTTTTGTTGTTGAGAAAGATATTGCCAAAACTCTCTATATCTGTCTGTCGGAGCATCCATTTATATAATATAACATTAGGCCTTGACATTTACAGTATTAAAAGTTAATTTTAGTATATGTTAGACGGAGATGGAACTGGTTCCATGAACCAAATTCCAAAAAACAAGATACAAGAAACAAATAATATTCAAATATCAAATAATCAATTTTCGATTTGTTTGAAATTTTGAATTTGGATTTTTTGATTTGTTTGTAACTTGTGAGTTGTATCTTGGAATTTATAAAATATGTCTAGATTTTTTAACTGGATAAAAAATAATAAACTCACTTTTGTACTTCTTATAGTCGTCGCTTATTTTATCTACAATAAATACTCCCCTCAGCGCCCCATTCCTTATGATGCTTCGATGAGTTTTCAGCAGTCTGAAGGCGTAATGAATCCTTCGATTAGATCGATGGGTAAAGTCGGAATCGGAGGATATGGTGGAATTGTACCCCCAGCCTATGAGGCTGCGCCGGCTCCGGATGTAGCCAATCGTTTAGTTGTAAGTGAGTCGTATCTTTCTATTCTTGTAAAAAATGTTATAGAAACTCAAAAACAAATTATTCAGACAGCTGAAAATCTCGGAGGTTACATGGTTAATAGTAATCTAAGCAACCCTCAAGATGCGCCTACTGCAACACTAACCGTTAGAGTGCCAGAAAAGAGACTTAATGAAGCTCTCCAACTATATAGAGATCTGTCTGTAAAAGTCGTGTCAGAAAACCTCACTGGACAGGATGTAACAGATCAATTTGTCGACAACGAAGCCAGACTCAAAACTCTGGAAGACACCAAAGCCAAATTCCAAGAAATTTTTGATCAGGCAACCAGAATCGAAGATATTTTGAATGTACAACAACAAATTATCAACCTTCAATCACAGATTGACTCTGTCAAAGGTCAACAAAACTATCTGGAAAAAAATGCCCAGATGGCTAAACTGACAGTCTATCTTTCTACTGATGAATTTGCCCTGCCCTATGCTCCATCAGAGTCATGGAGGCCTGAAGTCATCTTTAAACAAGCAGTCAGATCCCTAGTTTCTCATGTAAGAAAACTCGGCACAGCCCTAATCTGGCTCGCAGTCTATTCTACGATTGTAGTTCCTGCACTGCTTCTGATTCGCTACTTCATAAAAAAGAGATAATCATTTCGTTTAACTGTATTTCTTTAAAGTGATTATCAATTACTATAAGATAATGTATAATATATCATCTAGAACCATGGAAAACAGTTTAATTCAACTTCTACCACAATTGACTAGAAAAGAAATAGTAGGATATTCATTGATGCTATTTGGAGGATCTCTAATGATATCTCAAGCATTTCTACATAAAAAATTAAATTGGAGGATCCCGATTATGGAGCTTGCTGGAGGTAATTTAGCAATGTTAGGTGCAGGCATGGTCAATTCTTCACCTGAAATAACTATCTCAATTCTTGGAATAGGAGGTCTATTAGCTTCAACTGTTATAGATCCATTTCTATGGTCAAAAGGAATTGCTTCTAGTGAGCGATACCTGATAAATTCGAACCTTATAATTTATTCAATACGTACAAATGGTCTCTTTACTTTTAATTTAATGGCAACCTACCTGACTAGCGTTAACTTTTTAAGGTAAATCTTTCCAGTTAATTTCTTATTGATTTTTAATATTCGAGGACTACTATAAGGCATGAATAATTGTGCTTCGTTATTCTGGGGAACGAAGCGACTCCGGAATCGTTGTTCTAGATTCAGGACGCGCTCACCTCGTTCGCTTGCCAGAATAACGTTAACTTTCGATTACCTTCTTAAAAAGAGCGGACATTTTTATGGTCGTCTGGCAAATCAATTTACAATTGTTTGATTTTTCCTACGACTTTTTTCTGGTCATTGACATTAACTAAAAAATGACCTTTATCAGTCAGTGCAATTGACTATAAATAAAGAAGCATAATCTTTTATGTATCATCTTTGTACGATCGTGATCTAGATGCTACTTTTTAAGCAAGTTGAAAGAAGATTTTAGCCTCGGATTCATCCTCTATTTTATCTGCAATGATATATTTCATATATTTAGCTCCCTCGACAATTTTTTTAATAAGCTTTACTTCCTCTTCGCACTCATAAGGAAAAAGGTATACACTTTTTTGGTACCTGTAAAATCCAAGTTGTTCTAAAAATCTTCTTAGATAGTCTCTTTTAGATCTTTGACTTTCCGGAACATCAAAAAATACCAAAAACCATTTTCCATCCCATTTCTTTTGCTTTTTCTTAAAGTCAAGAAGTAACCTTAATGAATATTTTGCGACTTTAATTTCACCTTTATCTTTAAGATGAACAAATATTTCATCCTCTTTTTTCTCAATCCAAATAACCTCTCTTTTTTCTAAGGCATGAAGAGTTCTTTTAATTTTTTCATCTTTTATTTTCTGTTTTTTAACTTCTAAAACGTACTTAAGAATATTCCCTAATAGAACCGGCAAGCTTGGCCCCGGATAACTTTTCATTTTAGTTAAATTATCCGCAATCGCCTCTAATATAAGATTCGTAACCTCTCCATAGCCCATCTTTTTTCTTTTCTTTATTGTTTCTTCTCCTTCGCTTACCATATAGTTCGAATGTATCATCTTTGTACGATCGTTGTCAAGATGATACATTTTACATACAAATTAAGGCTGTTACAGCAAGCACAACTTCCCTTGCTTTTTTTAAATCGAGTACTATGCCGCTTCGCATTTTTTTATAATGTGGCATACCTATCGTAGCTTTCATATTTGATGCCCTACTTAATTTTAATAAGCAATAATTATAAAATAAATGCTACTTTAGGCATTACCCCGTTGAATTTTGAAAGCAAAGGGGTACAATTGTGGTAAGTATATATGAAAAGATTATTTCAGCTTATCAATAAAAATATTTTCGAGGAATTATTTTCCGGCAGAAAAAAGGCTGTTCCACTGGAACAAAAATTACCACTTATAACTATCTCGCGCGAGATGGGATCCGGCGGCAGACCGATTGCCGAAAAGGTCGCAAAAAAACTGGGGATTCCCTGGAAAGTATTTCACAAAGACATGATGGATGAAATCGCTAAAGAAAGCCATCTGGAAAAAAGGCTTATTAAGGAAGTCGATGAAAATAGAATCCCGCTAATCGATGAACTTATTGGAGATTTTTTTGGCAAAAGGTATCTTAATCTCTCAAATTACTATAAACAACTTGTAAAAATATTGACAACTGTTGGACACAGAGGAAATGCAATTATTGTCGGCAGAGGTGCTCATTATCTATTTCCGGAAGCACTAAAAATCAGACTTATCTGCGAGATGGATCAGCGGATAAAGTGGATGATGGAGTTTGAAAATTTATCTAAAAATCAGACTTTAGACCGTATTGAAAAGTCTGATCAGCAAAGACTTGAATTCGAAAAAGCCGTTTACAATCATGACTCACGCAAAGCCCACCATTACGATCTGGTCATCCGAACAGGCTCTCATCTGGGAATAGAGGATGCTGCCGAAATTATTGTCTTTACCGCCAAAAGAAGATTTAAGATATAAAATTTTCGAAGTTAAACTTTATCTAAATCCAGCTTTATAGAAGGACTCATTGTGGTTTTGATAAAGGCTGATCGAATGTGAGCTTTACCAACAGCAGACAGGAAGGCTGAAGCATTTTCTCCGATTGCTT
>MGAF01000054.1:35387-37309 GCA_001789635.1 Candidatus Roizmanbacteria bacterium RIFCSPLOWO2_01_FULL_35_13
ATCGGTGCTTTTGGCTCGGTTTTCCAGCGGATAGCTCCTTTGGAGAATTTTTTGGCAACTTCTTCGGGTTTGGGCGAAATAGTTCCGGCTTTTGGATTAGGCATTAATCCCTTGGGTCCGAGCACCTTTGCAAACTTTGCCAGCTTGGGCATATACTGGGGGTGAGTAATCAGAATGTCAAAATCCAGCTTACCTTTTGCAATTTCTTCCAGTACTTTATCATCAACAATCCTAACCTTTGTAGTTTTTCCGGTTGAGTGCGGAAGTTCTGCCTCTCCCTTTAGGCCGGTTTCGTCTGCATTGAGATGGAGTTCAACAGACTCATCAAATTTGGCAAATTTAAGTTTTTTAAGCAAGATAACCGCATCTTTTATTGGGTACTCTTTTTTACCGTCAACCATTTTTTTTACTTTCTGGTATTTTTTACCTCTTACTTTATGTTTAACCTTTTTAGCTTTTTTTTCCTTAGCCAGCGAAACTCCTGCAGAGTCGGGTTTTTCATCCAATATTTTCTGGGCTTTGGCCATCTTGGCCATCGCCTCTTCACCTACCTCTACCTGCCTCATTCTTTCTCCACCTGATTTTCTAGCTGATTTTTTTTCGGTTGAACGTTTTTTTTGATCCTCTTTTTGTTTTTTCTCGACATCCTCCAATCCTATAATTCTAGTTCGAATTTTACCCATTTTTAATTTTTCATCCTTCGATTTAACTCAGGATGATCCTAAGCTTGTCGAATGGATCATTTTTAATTTTTAATTTTCTGTATCCACTCCCATACTTCTCGCAGTTCCGGCAACTACTTTCATTGCCTGTGGCAAACTATCAGTATTCAAATCGCCAAGTTTTTCTTTTGCAATCTCTTCAACCTGAGCTTTAGTTAATTTTCCTACTTTTTCGGTGTTAGGCTTACCCGAGCCTTTTTCCAAAGAGATTTTTTTCTTGATCATTGCTGCGACCGGTGGAAGCTTAGTAACAAAAGTAAAGCTTCTGTCTTCGTATACAGTAATCACTGCCGGAATAATCTGACCTTTTAATTTGGAAGTCCTGTCATTATATTCCTTAATGAAATTCATGATTGGCACTCCGTGCTGGCCCAATGCAGGACCGACCGGTGGTGCCGGAGTTGCTACTCCCGCCGGTAAATTAAGCTTAATAACGGTTTTAATCTTTTTGGCCATACTTTATTAATGTTTTATTTATTTTTAACCTCTTTGATTACCGCTGATTTCTAACTGATTTTCGCGGATGTTTAATATCAGTGATAATCCGTTAGTTATCTGTGGCAATCGATTTTATAGTTTAGCTACCTGTAAGAAGTCTAACTCTACAGGAGTTTCACGATCGAAAATTGAAACTAATACCCTCACCTTGCCTTTTTCCTCATCAATCGCTTCTATTGTACCCAAAAAATCCGTAAAAGGACCTTCGGTTATTTTCACTGCTTCACCAACCGAGAATTTTGCCTTAAATTTAGGCTGTTCCTGTTGAACGAACTTCATAATAGCTGCAACTTCACTGTCAGAAATTGGAGTCGGCTTTAATCCCGCCCCAACGAAACCGGTTACTCCCTCTGTAGTTCTGACAACCAACCAAGAATCGTCATCAAGAATCATTCTGATAAGAACATAGCCCGGGAAAACTTTTTCGTTGGCTTTAGTTTTTTTACCCTTTTTAACAATTACAATATCCCGCATCGGAATTACGACTTCAAATATTTTATTCTCAACACCTAAGCTTTTGATACGCTGTTCCAGAGCGGTTTTCACCCTTGCCTCATAACCTGTTTGGACATGGATTACATACCATTTAGCATTAGAATCTACCTGTGTAGAACTTCCTTGTCCCTCCGAAGTTCCGCTTTTAGGAACGGAGGGGGATTTTTCTTCCTGAAGCTGCTGTTGATTGACCATGAAATATTAGAT
>MGAF01000055.1:0-9620 GCA_001789635.1 Candidatus Roizmanbacteria bacterium RIFCSPLOWO2_01_FULL_35_13
AACTAATTAAAAGGAAGTGATATCATATGTCTTATCAGTTATTGTCAACGGATTAAATTATATATTCTGCAGTACTATACATAAATTAAAAACGACAAAAGAACATGCCACATGGAAAGTAATTACATCTGTAAAAGTAGCTAAACAAACTGAGGAACTTTCTAATTAATTATTTTACTTGCTCAACAATTTTTTCAAATACTTTAGGGTATTCTATTGCTATTTTTGAGAGCATTTTTCTATCTAGTTCAATTTTTTTCGATTTAAGACGGTTAATAAATGTGCTGTATGTTAAACCCAGTGGTCTTACAGCGGCATTGATCCGTAAAATCCAGAGCTGTCTAAAATCACTCTTTCTATCTTTTCTGCCTGTAAAAGAATACTGATCGGCGTGCAGAACCGCTTCTTTAGCTTTTTTGATCTGCTTGTGACGCGTCATCCAATAGCCCTTTGCGAGTTTAAGGACTTTTTTATGCTTTCTCCTGGTTGTCATTCCACCTTTTACCCGAGCCATATTACTAAAACAAATTTCTAATATCTAATTCCTAATTTCTAATCTCAAACAAATATAAATTCTGGACAAGCCAGAATGACATCAACGCACACCGAGCATTTTTTTAATTTTTTTTTCGTATTTACCGGTTACGACTTTTATCAACTTAAGACTCCTAATCTGGCGACTGGATTTTTTGGAACGAAGATGGCGCAGATAATGTGATCTGTGTAATAATTTACCCTTGCTGCTTATTTTGAATCTTTTGGCTGCTGATTTTCGAGTACGCTGCTTTCCCATAAGTATAATACGAATGTTACGAAAAAAAATACGAATGCCGCTAATATACTAATTCAGATTTTAGAATTAATATTAGTATATTCGTATCATTTGCATAAAGATTAGCATCATTCGTATTAAATTTATTTTTTTCTAAATACAACTGTGCTTATTATTCTTCCCATAAGTCTTGGTTCCTTGGAAACATTAATTTCTCCAAGACTTTTTAAAAATTTAAACATCAAATCAAAACCCATCTGTCTTTTTCCTATTTCCCTTCCCCGGAAAAGCAAATTTATCCGTACCTGATTACCCTCCTCCAAAAATTCGATGGTTCTATTCATTAGCCTGGTTAAATCACCTTGCGCTATAAATAACGACAACTTGATATCTTTTACCTTACTTTTTTTTATGCCCTTTTTTGCATCGCTCAGTTTTTTTTCCTCCTGATATAGAAACTTCTTAAAATCAATTAACTTTGCAACCGGTGGATTAGCTCTTGGAGCAATGAGAACCAGGTCTGTCTCCAGTTCCCGGGCTTTTCCCAAAGCATCAAATTTACTTAAGACACCGACCTGTTTACCTTCCTTGTCAATTACTCTCAAAGTAGGCGCTTCAATTCTATGATTTATGAAATAGAATTTTTTTTCGGGTCTTGGTCTATAAAAATTTCTCAATTTGGCTTTTTAATTTTGTGATGAACTCATTAATATTCATCAATCCCAGATCTTTTCCTTCCCTTGAACGAACCGAAACTTGATGGACTTTTGACTTTAGACTTTCGACTTCTCGTTCTCCTATTATAACCATATAGGGAATCTTTTGCAAGGTAGATTCGCGGATTTTTGCACCTATCGTTTTGTTTTCAGAATTTAACTCCACTCTTAATCCGGAACTTTCCAGTTGCTCCCTAACTTTTTTTGTATACTCAATTTGTTTTTCTGAAATCGGTAAAACCGAAACCTGAACAGGAGAGAGCCACAAAGGAAATGCACCGGCATAGTGTTCAATTAGAATGCCGACAAATCTTTCAATCGATCCCATAATTGTCCTGTGATTAATAACAGGTCTATAAGCATTACCGTTTACACCTGTATATTCCAATTCAAAAACTTTAGGCATTTGAAAATCAAGCTGAATTGTGCCGCACTGCCAAGTCCTTCCCAATGAATCTTCAAGTTGATAGTCTATTTTCGGTCCATAAAAAGCTCCATCTTTTTCTTTTAACAATAAAGGTAGGCCTTGCTTTTCAATCGCTTTTTTTAGAGAAGCTTCTGAATTATTCCATACTTTAATATCACCCATAAAATCATCCGGTCTCGTGGACAAATAAACCTTGTAAGGAATTCTGAAAGCCGAATATATTTCCTCTGCCAACCTCATTGTTTCAAGAACATTTTCCTGAATTTGATCTTCTCTCATAAAAATATGGGCGTCATCTTGAGTGATTTGCGCTACACGGAACAATCCGTTAAGTTCTCCTGATTTTTCATTTCTTGTAACTGTTCCGTACTCAGATAATCTTAAAGGTAACTCTTTATAAGAATGGGGGTGTGATTTGTAGATTTGAATTGTTCCGGGACAGTCCATCGGTCGAAGTGCATATTCCTTATTTCCCCAACCCTTACTAAAGAACATGTTTTCTTTGTAATGATTCCAATGTCCTGACTTTTTAAAAAGGTCTACCGCCAAAAGATTCGGCGCCTGAACTTCCAAATAATTATATTTTTTCTGAATTTTTCGGGAAAATTGTAATAACTCGTTTCGGATTACCACTCCTTTAGGATGCCAAAATGGCATGCCCGGAGCTTCTGACTGGAAATGAAATAAGTCCAATTCAGCTCCAAGCTTCCTATGATCTCTTTTTTTGGCTTCAACCTGTTGCCAGAGATATTTATCCAGTTCTTCTTTAGTAGGAAAAAGAGTTCCGTAAATACGCGTCAACATCTTTTTTTTCTCATCGCCTTTCCAATATGCACCGGCAACTGAAAGCAGTTTGAAGTTTTTTAATTCTACTTTAGGATTGTTGCTATGACCGCCTTTACAAAGATCCAAGAAATCTCCCGGGTCATTTTCTGTAATCTTCTTGCCTTCTTTGGCAAAATCCTTTATCAGTTCGACTTTATAGGGATTATCTGCAAAGTCTTTAAGGGCTTGATCAACAGAGACTTCTTTTTCTTCAAAAGGTCCCCATTTTTTTAGCATCTCGCGCATTCTTTTTTCAATTTTAAGCAAATCTGCTTCGGAAATTGCCCATTTACCCATATCAAAGTCCTGATAAAAACCATTTTCAATAGACGGACCTATAGCATTGTGAGCACCTGGATATAGACCCTTAACGGCTGCTGCTAACAAGTGAGCGCACGAATGTCTCAAATTACCTAATTGGTTATTACTCATTGATTTATTCATGATTATAAAACATTTTTAACTTATAAATATAGCAAACTTATTTGGTATTGCTAATTGGTCCTTTATATTTTTTAAGCCACTGAATAAAATTTACTAATATTTTAACCATATATTCATGAAATTCCTTGCCTTTTTCTCTTGAGGCATGTGAAGAATTTGAGAAAGAGCCAGATGGCGCAAAGGCTTTCTGCTCAAAACTATTCCATGGAATATCAATAACATCGCCACTAGGTCCAAATAGATCCGGATTAGAATAGGGTGAAAATATCCTTTTGAAATCAATTTTTTTCTTTGTCAATTTCTTTTCTTTAATTAAGTCGGGATACTTATACCATACTTGAGATATTTCCAACTCACCTGCATGATGCTCTGTCTCTGACTTAATTTTACTTGCAATTCCTTTTCCAATCTTCATAGGATCGGCCACTGCAAAAAAAACATTTCTTAAGTTGCCTTCATGTGATTCTTTAGCGGCCGTAAGAAGTGCTGGCAAATTAGCGCTTTTGTGACCATTTATAATCAGGATTTTTTTAAATCCGTTGCGCGCCAAGCTCAGACTCATATCCTTGATCAGCGATATCAAAGTTGCGGGCGATAGAGAAATTGTTCCTGCAAAACCTAGATGATGGCTTGAGTCGCCAAACCAGACTGGGGGAGTAACTAAAACTCCTGTTTTTTTTGCTACATCCTCTGCTAAAGATATGGCAACGTAGCTATCAAGACCCAAAGGTCCAGCCGGACCGTGCTCTTCCGTACTTCCCGCGGGAATAATTACAATATTTTCCCTTTTCAAATAATCTCTAACATCCTCCCACGTAAGCTCATTTATCCAAACAGATTTCATTTTTTTCATATTATGTAAACCACACTGGTCTAACTTTTAAATACATGTGTGGCATATTTCTCGGCAAAACCGGCATTGCTAAATCTTTACTACTATGAACTAACAAGACAGAGTTTGGGTAAGTTCTTTCTAAGACGCTTGTCTCTTGTAGTCTCATTTGTACATACTGAAAAGCTGCAACTTCGGGATCAGACCTGCTTAGATTATGCTTTCTTGCATTACTTATCATTATTTTAGCAGCATGTTTGTACTTAGCATTGGGTGAAAAAAAATCTTTGAAGATTGGAGAATTAGAGTCTATAGACTCATCAGCTCCTGGAAGTTCCAAACCCCAGGATTCATATAGACCTCCCAGAGATTGACTTTGAATTCCAACTTGTGCTAAGTGAGCTTGAACGAGGTCCAAATAAGGTTGCGGTTCGTAACCGTTAAACCTACCATGAACGTCGGCAAGAAGAATTCTTAGATTTATACCCTTTTTATAAAGTTCTACAATTCTCGACCTCATGATTTCATAAAAATGAATTAATTCAAGGTCGGTTTGATCCATATTTATTTTTCCCCCAACACCCCAAAACCCTACAAATTCAAGTGGAACGCTTTCTAAAATCTTAGTATAAATAAGTTCTGGAAGTTTGTTTTTAGCAGTATGAAATCCACTAGCAAACTCCTCCAATACACCAGGGAATATACCAAGTTGAATTTTGCGAGCCTCCTTTCTAAAGGCTTCTTTTTCTTTGTTCCTACTAAAGTCAAACATATATAAAAGAGTCTAATATTAAAAAAACCCCGCTTGTGGCGGGGTTCGCTGATTAACTATTAATCTATACTACAAACTTCCCGCCAAAAAGCAGGTAGTTGTAGTTAAACAAGCTAAGTTTAAATTTATTTTATTTCTCATAAACAAAAAGACCCTCCTTTCGGAGGGTAAAATTTTCACAAAAAAACAACCCTCCGTTTACTGAGGAGTGGTTGTGGTGCAATTTGAAAAGACTAAATAAATTTTCATTGTTTTATAAGTTTACAACAGTTCTTTGAAAAGTCAAGTGGTAGTCGAATAAACTTTATCCTCTAATTTTTCGACTCTTTTCTCATGATCTTTGATTCTAAAATTATAATCTTTCAAGCTATCTAATGCATCATCAAGTTTATCCTCTATGTTATCCATTTTCTTACTGAGATTTTTATCTAATTGGTCTATTCTCTCATTTGTAGCATTGAAAAGACCAATTATATCTTCCTATAGTTGAGAGTAAGCTTTTGATATTTTTACGTCTACGATTTTAGATACCTTTTCATCAATTAACTTAGTAATTTTTTCATCAACGACTTTGGCAAACTTGGCTTCAACAATTTTACCTATGTCCTGCAGATTTTTGTTCGTTAACATAATTAAATTCTAAGTTTTTAATGCGTTTTTGTCAATTGGGATCATATCAAAAAAATAATCACTCAATCTTCAATATTATGGTAAACTTTTTCTTCTAAAGTCATATTTAAGACAGGTTTTATTGACCAAAATATTTCCTGATTTCTTTTATTGATTCTTATTACTTTTACAGTATGATCCTTTGGATCCTTGTAAACTCCAGTATTAGTAGGAACAGTTAATCCATAATATCGTTTTTCTAGATTTTCGCAAACCCAAGTCCAGGGAGGAGTACTTTTTCTAAATGCTTTACCCTCTAAGGCTTCAATATTTAACTCTCCTGTTTGTGCGGGATGAAAAATCTCCTTGTTTTTTATAAGACCCATGTTGTTGGCTAAAACAATTTAATAAACTTAAAGATTGTGGACTCGAAGGGATTTGAACCCCTGACCTCTTCAATGTCAATGAAGCGCTCTAAACCGCTGAGCTACGAGTCCAAGTTAAATCTTATTATAGCCAAGCTTTAACAATTCTTCAACCAGAAGTCTTACCTAATCAATAATCGGGCTGAAATAATCTCCTTACCTAATTGAAAAATCGAACTGAAAAAGGTAGCGCGAACCGCCATAATAATAGTTCTATGGAAATTATTATGAACGATTCGCGTATCATCAATATTACCCAAATAAGAGCTTTTTTAAAAGGTTCACAGGAATTTGACTTTTCCTTAAGAGCGGCTGCAATCGATAAGAAATATGAGTTTATCGATGAAACAGTAAAAAGATTAAGTTATGCCAGACTTCCCAAGCGAGACAAGAAGATTGTCATCCAGTACTTAAAAAAGATTGTAGGTTACAAGAAAACACAGCTATCTAAACTGATAAATCAAGCAATAATTGGAGAGTTGAAAAAAAATCCCTACAAAAGAGTTCATCCTCATAAAATCTATACCTCAACAGACATTAAAATCCTTGAGAAGACAGATGAACTACATATTAGGTTGTCTGAGGGAGCAACCAAAGAAATATTGCGGCGTGAATTTGAGATGTTTCACCACCTCAATTATCAGACAATATCGCATATTTCCCACTCTCACATTACAAATCTTCGCCACTCCCCGGTTTACAGCTCCCACTGGATAAATCATACGAAAGCCAGAAACATTCCAATTGGGATAACAATGCCGCCTGAGAACTTTGGGCGCCCTGGTTCAATTAGGGTTGATGTGGTGCACCAAAGGGATGTTTATCACATTAATTCTGTGGATGAGATTACACAATGGCAAATAGTCGTTTGTGTTCCACAGATTTCAGAGTCCTGCATAATCCCAGCTTTTCGGCAGATGCTCAACCAATATCCTTTTATCATCTTTAACTTCCACTCTGACCGGGGAGGAGAAAATATAAATTATCAGGTTGCCGATATGTTAGATAAAGAGAGAATAAAACAAACCAAGAACCGGAGCTACCATTCAAATGATAATGCCTTAGTTGAAACCAAAAATGGGTCAGTCATAAGAAAAAATATGGGGTGGCAGCATATTAACCAAAATCTCGCAGATAAGGTAAACGAATACTATAGAAATTATTTCAATCCTTATCTTAACTTTCACAGACCGTGCGGTTTCCCAACAATCGTAACAGATGATAAAGGGCGCAAAAAGAGGATGTACCATACATACCTTACTCCTTATGAGGCCTTAAAAGGCATTACAGAACGACATAAGTTTCTAAAACCAGGACAAACCTTTGAAAAACTTGATAAAATAGCATACAAATATTCAGATAATGAATTTGCCGAAATACTAAGGGCGGAGGAAAGAAAACTATTTGACTTAATTGCAAAAGAAAACAAAAATGGCGGTTCGCAGGAGCTATAATTTCATACCGTTTTTTCAATTAGGTAGGACTCCAGATAAGAGTACGACTTTGCATGCGGTCGTCTTAAAAGTCGTAACTATTAGGTAAACTAATATCATTAAGAATTCTTATAAGATCTTTGATTATCTGTGTCAAATTTAATGATTACCCTATAATTCAGCCTTACCACAAGGATTGACAAGCTTATAGTTTTGTGCTATAATACCCGCTAGATCCTAAGGTTCTTCTAGTTCACTAGATACAGCTTTAGGATTTTTTTTAACTCTAAGTTTCCCGATTTAATCGGGATTACTTAGAGTTATCCCGCCGAAGCTAATTTCAATCTAACCAAAATATTAGCGAAGGAGGATAAGTCGAGATCTTCTCGACTCGCCAGGTACAAGGCTGCACCTGGCCTTGCTCGAAGAATAAAAGAGGAAAACTATAAAGTTACCAAACGATTTGCAATATGAAAAACATACTTAATTTAGTAATCGGATTAATTTTCTTTCTCCTTATTGCCACACCTGTTAATGCGCAAAATATAGCCGGTCAGTCTGCTAAAATGCTTAAAATTGAGGCTAATAATTATGATACTCTTAGGCTGACAAAAAAAAGGCTGGCATTAACCAAAGTACTCACACAACGTAACTCGCCTTTATTGGAATCAGTTAATTCTTTCCTCCTAACTTGTAGCACTTATGAACTGGATTGTTATCTGCTGCCATCGATTACAGGCTTGGAGTCGAGTTTTGGAGTATATACTCATCCGGGATCTTATAATCCTTTTGGTTGGGGTGGAGGATACATAATGTTTAATAACTGGGATCAAGCTATAAACACAGTCGGTAAAGGCTTGAGAAAAAATTATATAGATAAAGGAGCAGCATCAGTAGATGAAATAGCTCCAATATACGCTGAAAGCAAAACTTGGGCTCCGAGAGTAAAAATATTTATGGCAGCTTTTGAAGAAGAAGAAGCTAAAATAGATGCGATTATAGGTGAAAATGTAGTACAATTGTAAACAGTCAAACAACGATTCTGGATGCACTGCGCTAAGCTTAACTTAGCTTCGTTTACCAGAATGACAACAAAATCATGTATACGCATACACTTAAAAAACTACCAAAAAATACTTCAGAAATTTTGGTAAATGTTGACAAAGATACAATTCAAAAAGAATACAAGATTTCGTTTGCAAAGCTTTTGCAAAATTTTGAGATGCAGGGATTCAGAAAAGGCAAAGTCCCTGCAAGTATAGCTGAAAAACACCTAAAAAAAGAAACGGTCTACGAAGAATTAATCCGCAGAATCATCCCTAAAATATACGATGAAATAAGCAAAAAAGAAGATATAAAACCCGTAATTCAGCCTAAAATTGAGCTCGAAAAAGCAAATGAAAGTGAAGATTGGCAAATTAAAATTACAGTGGCAAGTAAACCTACAATAACTTTAGGCGATTACAAAGAAAGTATTAAAAAAATAAAGTCTGATCAGAAAAAAGATCAAATCTGGACACCCGGTAAAGATACGACCAAAAGCGAAGAATCTGAAAAGGATAAATCGAAAAAACAGCAGGAGCTCATGAATCAAGTTCTATCAGCCGTGCTAAAGGAAACTACAATTGAAATATCGGATCTTATTATTGAAGAGGAATTGAATCAAAGATTAGCCAATTTACTTACGGAAATTCAGAAGATAGGTTTGACTGTCGATTCGTATCTCAAATCAAAAAACATGACCAAGGATGACCTGAACAAAAGATATAAAGACGAGATCGAACAGACATATAAGCTCGAATTTGTTCTTGCGGATATAGCCGATAAAGAAAATATTAAGGTAGAAAACAGTGATCTGGAAAAACTTTTTGCAGGTATATCAGACCCGAAGGAAAGAGAAGCTGCAAGAACCAATTCTTACTTTTATGCGTCTGTTCTGCGAAAACAGAAAACGCTTGATTATTTATTAGCTTTATAGTATAATGCAGGGCATTATGGCCAATATTATAGGTTCACAATCGGGTAAACAGAAGATCTTCAAAAACCAGAATCCTCTTGAAACTTTAAAAGACTCCCAGCAAAGCTCGGGATTATTAGACCAGTTTTTTGGCAATAACCAGGATTCGAGTCACGATGGCGAGTTTAACTGGATGGGTGAAAATAAGAAACCTGCCAAACAACAAAGAAAGGAATTCTCTATCTTCAATTATCAACATTATTACGAAAAAGAAGTCGTTAAAAAGGAAATCCGCCAGCTGACCGAAAAAATACAGGAACAGATCGAGATGATTAAAAGAGCTGACTCTTCCTTGATGCAGGAAGTGAAAGATATCCAGAATATGACACTTGAGTCGCTTCCTGAGAG
>MGAF01000055.1:9659-16036 GCA_001789635.1 Candidatus Roizmanbacteria bacterium RIFCSPLOWO2_01_FULL_35_13
GGGAATACTTAAAACAATCAGGGCTAAAATCGGCGAGTCCCGTACTTGGCTACAGGCTATGGTTTCCAAGAAAAAGAAAAGAGGATCATTATTTGCAGTCCGGTCCAAAAAAGCCGGAACACAGTATTCAATGTCACAGGAATTATCTAATGCAAGAAGTGTACAATAAAATTTTATTCCAAAGCCTTAAGAAAAGTGTTTACTCCGAATGCCCATGTTGACGAAGATGGAGTATATCTTGCCATAATTTTAGTCGCAGTTGTCAATCCTTCGTCTATATAATTTTCTTTTATTCCTTTCGCAACAGTTTCTATTGCGTCGTCATAAGAATCAAATCTAGTAACGGTAGTGCCGTATATTCCCCAACCCCAGCAGTTATGTGAATCAACCGGAATTGCTTTGCATAAAGTAGACTCCTGCATGGCAATTGCAGGTAAGAGTCTGTAATCAAAACCGTTCCTATCGGATTCTTTAACTATTTTTTCGGCAAAATCATAAAGAACTGAACCGTGTCTGCGGAAAAAGATTTTCAGATTAGCGGCTCTGCCATCGGATGTTTTAATCTCGGTTTTAAAAGGTCCTGTCTCAAAAGGGGCACTGGAAAAATTAAATTGACCTGCGGTATTATTATCATTCTCAATTTCTTCCAAAGTCTTATTCATGGCTATTACATGATTGGTTTTTTCAATAATCCTGGATTGAATATAAAAATTAAAAAGAAGAACCAGAATAAAGGATATCAAATAAAATCCGACTTTTTTCAGCATGATTTTAATATAGTGTAAATGCAGAAGGTTGTCAAGACTTGCGATAATAAAAAGTAGAAAAGGGTTTACCGTCGATTTTTTTATATAATTTTTTCTTCCATTCGACAATCGTAAAGCCGTGAGAAATAACAATAGTATTCTTTTTTAGTTCCTTTTCCAGCTTGGGAATAAGATTGGAAATAAGTTTCGGCATTAAAAATATGTAAACAATATCTGCTCCGGTTAAATCAGTGTCAAAAATATTTTGTTTTATAAATTGTACGTTTTTGGTTTTATTAATTTTGGCTAAAAATTTTGCATACAAAATTAAAACCGGATTGACATCGATACCGGTTGAATATAATTTATAATCTGTCGCAGCCAGTCTGGAAATCCGTCCGTCACCGCAACCAAGTTCGTAAAATTTTTGTTTAGGCTTTAAATTAGCGTTTATAAGTATTTTGTCCAACTCTTTCTTACGGGTCGGCACATAGGGTGAACCTTTCAGACTAGAATAAATAAAAGAACCGGTAACTATAGTAAAACCTATGGCAAAGATTAGTTCAAAAATTATTACGCTAAAGTACAAAATTACAGCCAGCATATCTGTAGTATAATAGAATAATCTTTTAAATGTTTTACTTGTCATTCCGGCTTGTCCGGAATCGTAGTTTTAATAACAACGATTCTGGATGCGGTCCGAAGCAACCGGACCTTACCAGAATGACTTCAACAAATTTGCTCCCGTAGCTTAACGGATAGAGTACATGGCTTCGAACCATGTGGTAGGGGTTCAATTCCTCTCGGGAGCACAAAAGCAGAGTAAAATAAGGGTCACTAGCTCAACTGGCCCGCCTGCAATGTTATATTACTTATAAAGCGTAGCATTTGCGGGCACGTAGAGCAGAAAAAATGTTTTACTTTACTTATGTTTTAAAAAGTTTAAAGGATAATCATTTATATATAGGCTGGACTGATAATTTAAAAGAGAGAATAAATGAACATAATAAAGGTTCAGTTATTTCAACTAAAAATAGACAACCTTTGAAATTGATATGTTATGAAGCCTGTCTCGATAAAAAAAGTGCAATTTTAAGAGAGAAGCAATTGAAAACCGGGTTTGGAAGAGTCTATTTAAAAAGAAGGTTGAAGAATTATTTTAAAATAAATAAAAATCCTGATAGCAGTCAGGGTCTGTAGCTCAACTGGTAGAGCAGTGCCCTCTTAAGGCATTGGTTGAGAGTTCGAGTCTCTCCAGACTCACAAAGCAACTGAGTTATTAGCTCAACTGGCCCGCCTGCAACGCTATGCTACTCATAAAGCGTAGCATTGCGGGCAGGTAGAGCAACCCCGACTTAGTCGGGGTGGGTTCAGGGTTTCCTTCGCTAAAGCTCAGGACTATAGCGAGTCCCTGGTAACTCACAAAAAATTTATAAATTATAATTAGCACTTTACAACAATCTATACCACCCCAGGGGTGGTATACCGGTAACATCTAGACAAAATTAAAATAAATCAAAAACTATTAAGTCAAAAATTGTAAAAATATTATGGCATTAAAATATCAAAAAATTGGCATGCCCTCCTCACATGTTGTAGAAATTTTGTCAGTTATGGATGAAGTTTCTAAGATAATAGGTGTTCAAGTAGCCTTTCCGTCTTATATCGTGAGAGATGGCAAGGGTTGGCAACCAAACTACGAAATTTACAAAGAACCAATACAAAGACCATTCCCTAAATTATGTTGGAAAGCAAATCTAATTTTTTTAGAAGCACAAAGAATGTTAAAAGATGAAAAAGTTGATGCACTATTAATTCCTAAACTTGAAACCGATAGATTTAGACCTTGTGCTGGCGCAAATGGGCTGATCGCATTAATAAAAAATAAATTACCGAATATTCCTCTGCTTGTCCCTAAATTCTATGACGATGATCAGCCAACTCTTGAAAGCATTTCTACTTTGGTAAAAGAGCTTGGAGGGACAGACGAAGACGCTCGTGTGGTTAAGGAAGGTTGTAGTCATGTTTCTGCTTTCGAAAAATCATTAGAGAGAGATGCTGGAAAATTTTCTATTTCTGCAGATTATCCCACAATCGCTGTTATTTCCCACTTCCGAGAAGTATCTATGCTTTATCGTTTAAGCGAGCGTTATCATGTTAATTTTGTTCCCTTGAGAGAGTTTGCTGATGCAAGAGAAATTCCATCAGACTTAGTTAGACCGAACCCTGAGTTTTTCCAAACAGAAGACGTTATTGCGAGAACTAATGAACTTTATAAAAGGGGTGATATTAAAGGGTTAATGATGGTAATGGATACTTTTTGTACACCACGAAAAGTTTTGAAGCGACATTTAGAAGAAAAAGTTAAAGCTCCAGTTTCCGTATTAGAACTCGATGAATTTGATTATTTAAAAATTTTAAAAGAAGGTAGATTAAGAGACGAAAACGAAACAGAAATGACTAGATTTATGCACGAAGCAGTTGTTTCGAAAGAAATTGATCGGGAGTTACAATCTGTTTCGCATGTTGAAAAGTGTTAAAATTCTCGACGGTAGCCGAGAAAATCGCGCGCACAAAAAATAACGGAAGCGCGGCAGGTGGGGGGCCGCGCAACATTGCGACCCGAGCGGAACGAGGCGAGCTAACACGATTCTTTGAAATGAGTTCGAATTTGTTGAAAAACGTTCACAAAAAAACAAAAAGTAATGTTTAGACTATTGCAAAAGTATTTCGAACTCTAGAGGTTCGTAAGTGCGGCCTAAAAACAGAAATAACTTGAAAAACCTACTAAAATCTTCTTAAAAAATTGACTTTGGGCCGATTTTTTGATATTATAAGCTCATAATATGACGGAGAAAAAGTTAAATGGCTTGGTTACATGTAGTTCAATAGGACTAGTCGCATGCTCTCTAGGTGCTGTTTCCTTATTATTATTACCAGAGAGTCCAACTCTTATTCAAACTCTTAACCAGGCCACTATTCAATTAGAATTAATGATTTCAAATTTCACCACCGTTGAAAGAATAATTACAGCAGTAGTTGCAGGGGTTGTCATAGGTATTTATTCTTCTCGAGTTAAAAAAGCATCATCTAGTATAAGTCCCAAAGAGTACTTAAATAGTACAAAAGAGGCAAAAAGAAATAAGGATACCAGAGTAGGATTTCCACTTAATAGAATGGCACAGGATTATATAAATCGCCACGATCCTGACGTTGTTGATGGAGAGGCAAACGAAGTAGAATAATCGCTTAAATAAAATTTTCTTCTAACACTCTTGAGTACATTGTCTACAAAACAATCTTCAATAACCGAGGTTGGAAACGATTTACTAATTTCTTCCATCGGAAATTTCAGGATCAACCCCCGAATGATAAAGCTGATAATGCGCTCTAATTAATCTAGCGGGTATTTCTTCAACACTTTGCAAAGGAGGATCAAATTCAACTCTAGAAGATTGACCATTGGGTGGTTTAGAGTTTGTTACCGTGTCATTAACATACCCTTTAGTATTATCGTCTAGTAGTACCACTACTGTTCTCGCATGATAACATAAGCCACACGTAAATATTATTCCTTTTCTATAATTTCTAAATTGTTCAGTTTGTTCAACTCTAGACATATAAATTTCTTTACAATTATACAAAAAAATTCACAATTATTTTAAATAATTTGCTATAATAGGCTAAATATGGGAAGAGAAATGTATGGAACAGGCGAAATAAGACCTCCTTTTGATTCAACCAAAGCTCAAGAGTTAGCTGAAGATTTTATTCGTATAAATCCTTTACAACTTTTTATTATGCCAAAACCTCCTGAATATAAAGTTGTTTTTTCCTCTGAGGGAACACGAAAAGCAAGACTTTACACAAGTGATTTTGCTTTCAAAGATGGTTGGGAAGTAAAAGGAAGAGAATACTATAATGAAAGAAGTAATATAGAACGCACTATATTTGTTGGATTAGATTTAATTCGTGAAATAAAGCCTCGGGTAAGAGTCAAAATTATATATGAATAATTTATCTTCATTAATATAATTATTTAGGGCAGTCGAGGGATTTTTTGAAGCCGGCGGCAGTAGCTTCGGATTCTGTGCAGAACCAGCGGTCTGAAGTGCCGGGCTTAATAACTATTCTTGCATAATTAAAACAGTCCGGAGTATGATAAATACGGGTATGTTCCGAGATCCGATAATTACCTTTGATAAGACAACCCTCTTTTTGTGTTTGACAAAGACTTGACCAAACTCCCCTGCCTGAGACTTTTGCTTTTTCTTCTGCCTTCTCAATAATTAAGGAATTCGGAGTCGGGGTTTTACTTTTAACATAATAAGCAAGTCCTTCTTCAATCAAAATTTCATTGATGAATAATTTATTAAAATAAACATATCCAAGCGTTCTACCAAAATTATCTTTTCCTAAATTTTCAAAGTTTATAGTCTTGTCAAGAATTAAATCCTTTAATCTTTGTTTGGCATCTTCACCCATACAGCCTTTGGGAAACTCGGGGGCGTCTATTTCATAGAGCCTTATCCTGGTTCCGTCTTAAATATCAAAAGTATCGCCGTCTATAACCTTAGTAACTTTGGTCTGAAAACTGATTCGGGCAGTCTGAAAAACGGATCTACTATTTTTATAGATCAGAAATAAGTTAAGACCAAGAGAGGCCAGAAGAACAAAGAGAATCGAGTTGGAAAAATAATTTCGTCTATCTCCTGAAGATTTACTCATTATTTTTAATATAACATGAGATTTAATGATACGCTATTGCTGGATTTCTCGCTAATCACTCGAAATGACCGGGGGGTTGCTCAGAATGACAGGCAGGAGAGAAGAGCTTAATAATTTACAAAGGTGGAGATTTTGGCGGATTTTTTGAGATCGTCGACTAATTTTTGGGCTTCGGTTTGTAACTTCTGCTGGCGGAGTTGATCGCGGACTTCATTCCTTGCCGGTGGAGTGGGAGTGGGTGTTAAACCCGTAACGGTTGTATCAGCGGAAAGTTTTTTGAGGTATTCGTCAATCTCTTTATCAGAAACTTTTATTTTATCGGCTAAAATTTTTTCCAAAAGTAATTGGACCTGTAGTTGGCTTTCAAAATCCGCTCTTGTCATTCCCTGCATTGTTAAGAGCTGATCAAGCTTTTGTCCCTGTTTTTCAGTACTTTTTTCGATTTCTTTGGATCTTTTTTCGATATCTTCTTTTGTTATATTTACATTTTTTTTAGCTGCTTCCTGCAAAATCAGTTCTTTAGACACCAGGGAATCAAGCACCTGTTTGCCGCCTCTTTTTTCCAGATCCTTAATAATCGAAAGTCGGGATATTAGCTTACCGTTAACCATGGCGGCAAAAAAAAGACTTTTTGAAAAAAAAGCTATAATAAGCAGAAGAAAAACTACGACAATCAATTTTGGATTTTTCATCAGGTTGAAGTATAACACATAATTAAATTTCTTTTTCAACTTCTTTTTCACGTCCAATACAAAACCGGATATTATCTATCAGCTTATTAATCTTTCTACAAAAATCTAAACTTATCCTTTTGTAGCTTATAATATCAAATCCTCTTGAAGAATTAATTTAGAATGGGTAATATAGTAGTATATGAGAAACTATATTTCCCTCAAACCCAAG
>MGAF01000056.1:0-19720 GCA_001789635.1 Candidatus Roizmanbacteria bacterium RIFCSPLOWO2_01_FULL_35_13
TTTGATATAAATTATGCTAAATGAAACTAAAGTTATAAGGTCAGAAAAATACTCGAAAATACAAAATATTTTTTTGGGTTTATTAATTTACGTAAGTCCATTTTCAGCTCACTCTAGGCCAAATAAAAGTAATAAAGAACCTTTTGGTCAATTTCCAGAAGCAAATTGGACTGTTGACGATTGGAAGAAGATTACTAAAAAATGGTCTCTAGAAAGTAAATTATTAACACAGTTCGCTAGAGATAGAACTTACGAAGAGAGGACACAAAGGGGAGCAGAAATGTTAGAAAAAAGAGATGAAACTTCTGACCCTAAATATGGAGAATTCCTATCTACGATTTGGAGCTTGCCCGATGAGATAATGGATAAAATTATCGCATCATTTAAAGACTAAATGAAACAGTCCTATTCATCTAAACCATCTCGCTCTTCCTAGTTTATAGTGAAGATTTTTTAGTTTGCGCTCTCCGATTATTTTTGCTGGGACGCCGCCAACAATTGCAAAAGGAGGAACGTCTTTGACAACAACTGCACCGGCTGCCACAATTGCACCTTTGCCAACCCTAACTCCCGGTTGGATAATTGCTCTTGGTCCGATGAAAACATAGTCTTCTATAATTATAGGAGCAGTACTCGGAGAAAATAATTCGTCATTAATTTCGTGTTGCGAATTTAGAAGCATTACACCGGTTGCGATTGCAACATGATTGCCGATTATTAATTCATCTCTACCATCTAATACCGCATCTTCACCTATAATAGTATCTTGACCGATTGTGATATTTACAGGATTATAAAATCTTGTCCCCATATGTATACTTGAACCCTTACCAATAGTTACACCCGTTAGTCGATAGTAAAATCTTCGTAAATGATGAACCGGAATATGACCGACAATATGCAATAAAAAAACTTCAAATTCTAAAAGTATTGCTAATATCCTCTGCTTTAATTTATTAACAAATTGCTGCAAAGTAAGATTTTTTCCTGTTTTGTCTTTTATCTGAAGTTCCATATTCTAATTATACAAATAATTCCAAAACAAAATTAGTAGCGCTTCGCTAGGTAACTATTCACAGTTCTTGACAAAGATTATAATCAATTGTCATTGCGAGCGGTGAGTTTTGGAGCGAAGCAATCTCATTAATGGGATTGCTTCGTCGTCGTTCTTCCTCCTCGCAATGACATAGTCTGGTATAGTTTTGTCAAGAAGCGTGAACTCTTACTTCGCTAGATCCTTCGCTAATCGCTCAGGATGACGGAACGCATTACGAGTAACTTCCGTTTTCTTCCGTTTCAATAAATCTTGACTTAACGCTATAATTACCTCTTCCAAAAATGAAACGTTTATTGGCGTAAGTAATATATAATCTTTGTTTTGCTCTGGTAATGCCAACATAAAAAAGTCTGCGCTCTTCTTCCAACTTATGCAGATCATCCACGGATCTGGAATGGGGTAATATACCCTCCTCAACTCCGGCTATAAAAACAACCGGAAACTCCAGACCTTTTGCCTGATGCAGAGTCATCAGTCTTATACCATTTTTTGCATTGGATTTTTTTTCGCCTTCAAAGTACTCTGATTCCACCAGAGCAACTTGTTCGAGAAACTCGGTTAACTTAGGAAAACGTAGCGCGACCGATTTTAACTCTTTTATATTTTCCAGTCTGGCAAAATCTTCTTCATTATCCGGATTATAGAGTTCCAGATAACGGGTTTCCTTAAAAATTTTCTCCATCAAATCGGCAGTTTCCATTTCTTTAAGACTTTTATTATTTTTAATAAAACCTACAAATTTTTCAAACCGCCGCTTTCCCAACTTTTTAATACGATCCTCTGAAATTTCGTCCTCCGGATTTGCAATCATTCTTAAATATGACAACAAGTCTTTTATTTCTTTTCTTTCATAAAATCTGGTTCCTCCGATAAGTATATAGGGCAGGCTATAATGTAAAAAAGCTTCCTCGATTACGCGGGACTGGGCATTGGTTCTGTAAAGAACGGCAAAAGAAGGCAGCGCCAATCTGTCATTTAAATCCTGAATTTTATTGGCTATGAAAATTGCTTCTTCTTCTTCATTTTCAGCATTATAATATTCAATTTCTTCACCCTGCCCGTTTTTAGTAAACAGATCCAGAATGGGATGGGTCTGATTTTTGGAAATGACAGAATAAGCAAAATCCAGAATTGTCTGGGTTGACCGGTAATTTTGCTCAAGGTGAAAAATTTTTGTGTCAGGAAAATCTTCTTTGAATTTTTCCAGATTCCGCATATCTGCTCCTCGCCAGGAATAAATACTTTGGGAAAAATCTCCGACTCCGGTGATATTTTTGTACTTTTCCGCCAACAGTTTGGTCAAAAGATACTGAATATAGTTGGTATCCTGAAACTCGTCTACCAGTAAATACTTATATTTATTTTGATATTTTTCTAAAACAGCACCATGTTTCAAAAAAAGCTTGACCACTTCAACGATTAAATCGTCAAAATCCAAAGCATTATTTTTTCTCAACTCTGTCTCATACTTTGTGTAAACTTCTGCAACCAAAGGAGCGCTGTAATCGGAAAAAAGCTCTAAGTATCTGCCGGGTGCAATATACTGATTTTTAGCGGCAGAAATGCGGTTTAAAAAAAATGACGGAGTAAACCGTTTTACATCCAAACTTTTTAATATTTTTTTTATTAAAGTAAACTGATCATCAGCATCGAAGATAGTAAATCCGGTATCTATGCCAAGATTATGGCCGTCCCGCCTGAGAAGCATGCAACAAAAAGAGTGAAAAGTACCAACATAGCCTAGTTTTTTTAGCCCCATTCTCTCCTTCATCTCATTAGCAGCTTTATTTGTAAAAGTTATCATCACAATTTCCATAGGAAAAACATGCTGATTCTTAATTAAATTGAGAACTTTATAAACTAATACTCTTGTCTTACCCGATCCGGCTCCGGCTAAAATAATTGAGGGACCGTTAACATGTTTGACTGCCTCAATCTGTTGGGAATTTAATTCTGCAAACAAATCTTCCGACATAGTCTATAATTATAGATGAAATTGACCTAGGTTACTTTGTCGTCATTGCGAGGAGTGTAGCGACGAAGCAATCTCAATGGGATTGCTTCGCTCCTTTCTTGATTGCGCAATCAAGTCAGTCGCTCGCAATGACGGTATAAATAGATTTATGAAGTACTTTGTAGCAAACTGGAAAGCAAATAAGGATCTTGAAGAAGCTGAAACTTGGATTAATATACTCGATAATAAACTACTCTTCGACTCAAAAATTCAATCTCAACTTTTAGCTGATCAACTAAAAATAATAATTGCCCCACCTTTTCCTTTTTTAGCTTATTTTCTCAATCTAATTAGTCAATTCAAAAAGCAACATCCTTACTATAAAAATATTAATTTAGCTTCTCAAGACGTTTCTCAATTTAACGAAGGCAGCTATACCGGGGAGGTAACAGCCAAAACTCTTGAGGGATTAGTTAACTATGTAATTATCGGTCATAGCGAAAGAAGAACTCTTTTCAACGAAACAAATGAAATAATCCGGAAAAAAGTTGAGATGGCAAAAAAATATAATATTGAACCGGTTTTATGTGTGAGAAATAAAGAAGATATTGCTACCAGGAAAGTAAATTTCATCACTTACGAGCCGGTTCAAGCTATAGGTACTGGCAATAATGAATCATTAGATAATATCTTAAAAGTAAAAAAAGAATTAAATCTATCTGAAAAAACTTCTTTTTTTTACGGTGGAAGCGTAAACCAGGCAAATATTAAAACCTATCTTACTTCTGATGAAATTAAAGGATTTATTGTAGGGACGGCTTCGTTAAATCCTGAAGATTTTTTTAACATCATTTCACAAAGTTAATTGGTTTATGAAAAATAAATTCTTCTTTTCCTTACTCTTCCTGTTTGTAATCATATTTTTAATAATCAGTCCTTATTATTTTTTCTTAACTAAAACTTTAAAAATATCGCCCATTAAAACCCTCCTCTCTCTTAATTCTTTAAAAACTTATAACAATCAGGTAACCATTCTGATACTCGGAATAGCAGGAGAAAATCATGAAGGAGCAACTCTATCGGATTCAATAATTGTAGCTAACTACAACTTGCGAACTAATAAACTACTAACTATTTCTATTCCCCGGGATATCTGGAGTCGTACTCTACAGGATAAAATAAATACTGCTTATGCATACGGAGAAGCAAAACAAAAAGGCGGAGGATTGAAACTGGCTAAAGCCGAAATTGGAGCTGTTGTTGGCATTCCTATTCAATATGCAACGGTAATTGACTTTGCCAAGTTTAAAGAATTAATTGATTTGTTGGGAGGAATAGACATTGATGTAGACCAAACCTTCAAGGATAACCAATTTCCTATCACCGGTCGCGAGAATGACGAATGCAATGGCGACACAGAATTTAAATGCCGCTATGAAACCGTTTCATTTAAAAAAGGTTCAAATCATATGGATGGAAAAACTGCGCTCAAGTTTATCCGCTCAAGACATGCGGATGGAGCCGAGGGAAACGACTTTGCCCGAAACAGAAGACAGCAAAAAATTCTAGCAGCTATTAAAAAAAAACTGATAGAATCGGCGGTAAAACCTAACCTAAAAAATTGGAAAAAGATATCTAATTCCTTAGATGACTTAATAACAAGAGACATTTCTAATCAACAGGCGGCAATAATTTTAAAAAATATTGTTTTTTCCAAAGATTTTTCCCAAAAAGATATTTTACTGGCACCTGATTTATTTTTTGTCCCTCAGCTTAGTTCACAAAACGACCAATATACTCTAATTCCTAAAGAAAAGAATTTCAGTGAAATTCATCGCTATATCCGCTTAAAACAGGAAGGCGAAAAAAAGAAATAATCCGGCTGCCGAAAATAATATCAATGAATTATTCATATAACTTGTTACCGGAAGTTCTTCTATAACCGTAGGCGAGGGAGTGGGCGTTAAAGTTGGACTTAACTCTGTCAGTTCAGTTACCGTAGGTTCAACCCGGACTATTTCTGCCGGTGCTTCCAAAGACTCTCCTGTCGGAGCCCGGGTAAATGAGATTTCGGTCGGAAGCCTGATGGTGGGAATTGCTCTTCTCACCTGTACGCCGACCGTCGGAGCAATGGTAGTTACTTTAACTGATTCGGGAGTGCTTTTAATATTACTGAATAAAGTAAATCCGCCGAAAATTATTAATAAAAGAGCTAAAACAGCCAGAATAATTTTATTATTTTTAGTCAAATTCTTAGTTAAATTTTTCAGTCCGGCTTCTTTTATTTGCAGAGTCGGCGGCAAAGGCTGGGCTCCTTCTTCAAATTGTGGAACATGAGGAGCATTTTCGCCTTTTTTCGTATTGGTTAATAAGATTACTTCATACACTAAAAAACCAAGAGTAATCAAAAATGCAATCAAACCGATTATATTTAATGAAGATAAAATAGAAACTATAGTCATAAAAACATTCTATATGTAAATAAAATAGAAGTCTAGTGTTTTATTGTCATTCTGGAGCGACTGAAAGAAGTGAGGGAGCGATAGAATCTAAAGACTTTGGTAAATTTTGTGATAATCCTCATAAAATTATGCCAAAACCAGTTACATGTAATAATTGTTCAAAACTAATTCAACGTATTCCAAAAAGATCCTACATTTCAGAACTGGGAGTTTATGAATTAAATAATCCAAATGCATTTCATCATAGAATACTAATAAAAAGAGACATACATAATTCTCAAGGTCATTATAGGGTTAATTATGCTGAATCTGATCGACCGATTACAATTAGACTTGGGCCAGAACGAGAGGCACCAAAAAATCCCGAATTAGACTGGAAAACTAACACTCTTTGTAATGTATTAGATTTTATGATTTCTGACTAAAATCTTAAACAGGCTTTTATTTCATAAAAAAGATTCTATCGTCATCGCCTAATCGGCGATTCCTCCAGAATGACAGAGTATATTTTGATACAATTTTTGAATGACTTCAAAACTTTATTTTGTTTACATTCTTACTAACTTTACTCACTCTGTTTTATATACTGGAATAACACACAATATAAAAGAAAGAGTTTATTATCATAAAAATAAAATCGGTTCGGAATTTACCGCGAAATATAATGTAAATAAACTTGTTTATTATGAAGTGTTTGAAGATCCGGAAAACGCTATTAAAAGAGAAAAATCTAATGAATTACCCTGTGGCAGAGACCACAGGGTATCATATGTCATTTCGAAGGATCCCGCCATGGCAGACTGAGAAATCTAGTGAAACGTAAACTACGCTAGCGCTAGATTTCTCGCTAATCGCTCGATATGACAAAGATAATGTGAAAACCTAATTCGGTTTTCACTCTTTCCCTTTAGTTGTTTCCCTGTGGCAGAGACCACAGGGAATTACAAGTTAAAAATCTGGTTAGGCGAAAAAAGATTCAGTTGATAAATAAATTTAATCCTACTTGGGAAGATTTATATTCAAAAATTTAATTGATTTAGATGATCCTATCGTCGCCGCCCAATCGGCGGCTTCTCCAGGATGACACAAAACTAAAATGCAAGAAGAACACCAAGACCTAAAATAATCAGACTGGCGCTAGCTATTCCGAACGGAACAATATTTGTACCGCTGGTCGGCGGACTTAAAACTAAAGTCGGCGATTGGGAAGCATATGGTGTATAAAAAATAGTAGGAGATAAAATTTCTGTAACGGGTATATCGGTTGGAGTTAATGTGGCATCCGGAGTGGCTGCAGCCAGAACCTGCTCGCCGGACTTCGCGATGCTGAATTTTCTCAATAATTGGATATCCTTTCCGTTTGTTCCTTTTGTCCTGATTCTAAGCGTATGTGATCCGGGTGAAAGAGCCTCACTGACAACTAATGTCCACAAACCGTCCTTATCTGCCTTAGTTTTAAAAGTATATTTTTTCGCGGCTTCAATATTTAACTCGATTTCGCTCCCCGGAATCGCCGTTCCCTTGATGAGGGGTCTACCTCCCGGAATAACAGCGGCTTCTTTGGGAAAAAGAATATCAATTTTGCCTGTCCTGGATATCTTATTGACATTGGCTGCTAGAATATCATTGGTATTTAAAAAGTCGTAATTTTTACCGATAATTATTGTCTGGGGCAAAGGACTCAGATTGGCAAGATTAGTCTTAATTTTAGTTATTTTTGTTTCTTCACTTACTATTTCAATTGAAATTATGTCTTTCGGCTGGATTGCCTGAGATTTTAAGGTATCTTTATTCAGAACTGAATTTAGGGGGATTAACCACTCACCGGTAGTCTTTGTAAGAGTAGCTAACGGATATGTCTTATCAAATAAGACCATAACGATTGCATTATCTAAAGCCTGACCGTTCTCACCTATTATTTTTCCGTAAGCCGGGTTCAGATTTGTACTCACCGGCAGATTGGCTGCAGTCCTAAAAGTAAAAGCCATACCCTCTTTTGACTCGACAAGCTGCTTATTACTCACAACTTTATAAAAATAGATCGTATCCGGTTGAAGATTTTTCAATATAACATAATGGTTATAAAATAGATTTTTTTTATCCTGGACATCTCTTTCATCCGATACCGTATAATTTAAATTTTTTTCGTTCAGTCCGTATACAACCCATCCTGTTTCCCGCTCATCGGTCTTCCAAAAAATGCCGGCTTGATTATGGGAAAGATTAACAATACTTACATCTTTAATATTTTTTTTATTGGCTCTCGAAGGCAGGGGTTTAACTGCAAAAAGTCTGGCAAGAAAGAAAATTAATAATATTACCACTGCAATTGTTAAGGGAACCGGAATTTTTGTCTCGTTTGGCAAAAAATATTTTGAATAAGTCATATATTTTAAGGATTTTTTTCCCCCAATACATTTAATATGTCGGGATTTACGGTATAATTTACTGTCTCAAGTGATTTAAGCTCTGACTCCACTGTAATTTGAGTTCTCGCCCGATAAATATCCATGATCATCCACAAAACAATTGTTAAGAAAATCGTCAGAGAAATCCAGAATAGTTCTTTATGGTTCATAGTTCGATTACACTCACTATGATCCTGAGCTTGTCGTATGGATCATAAATAATATCCCTCAATTTCCAATCTGATTTTTAATTCTGCGCTGCCTGTTGATTCGTCTAATGGTCGGCCTAATTCCATCTGGGGAATTAATTTGAGCCGGCGCTGAGCATATATTTTTTTAATAAAATCCATGGCATCTTCAAAAGAACCGAACAAACTCATATTCAGCATAAATGATTTTAACTTATTTGCCGATCCTTTATCTTTTAGATTGATATCGGATACTGTTACTTTCTCTGATCTAAGTTTGCCGCCGTCTGAAGAAATATTAACATCAAATAAAACCTTATTTACTTCGGGTTGAGTTGAAATTGCTTCATCTAACAAATACATATTGTCTCTGTTTATTTCAAATACCGACTGCACACCTATAATCTTATCAATCTGGCCTCCATAGATTTTGTCCACTTCGCCCAATTGCTTAATTTTAGCGTTAATTTCAAATACTGTAATTAAATTTGGCCTGATAACGGCAAAAACAAAAAAAGAAAAAATAACAAAAAAAGTTATTGTATAAGTGTAATCTTTTGTTTTTTTATCAAAAAGTTTTTTAATCGCTGATTGTTTATCCATTTTAAAGAGTTCCGGAAAGTTTATAATCAGAAAATTCCATTGTGAACTCAAGCCCCCGTTCTCCTTTTTTAATATTTTTAAGTTCTATTTTCTGGAATTTTGCCTCATTTCTTAAGCGGCTCAGAAAATTTTCAATTGACTGAGGATCCCGGGTATATCCGATCATCCAAATTGTATTATTGGCCATTCTGACTTTTGTCAAAAAAAGACTTTCAGGAAATAAAGTTAACAGATAGTCGAACGATTCCAGAAAAGTATTCTGCTTAGTTATAACTGATCGGGCCTGATCAAGTTTATATGCGACTTTTTTGGCTTCTTTAATCAGGGGCTGGGAAACCTGAATGATTTCTTTCTTTTGCATTACTGCTTCCTGCAGATCAACCATTTCCTGGTCGATTTTAAAACGATAGAAAAAAACTCCAATTACTACAATCTGGGTAATAACAAGGATATACCGAAGATAATTCATCACAAAATAGATGATCCTGTCTACGGATTTTTCTTTTCTTTTAGTGATCAGGTTTATTTTATATTTCATTTTTTCAATACCACTACGCCCCGCCTTGACGGGGCTTCGTTAGGCATTGTCCCTAACGTAGCTATCAGGATTATTTTTTGATAGCAGAGTGGGACAATAGGCGAGCAACCATTCCTTTAAGCCGATTGGCTTTATTTTTATGCATAACATTTTTTTTGGCAGCTTTATCGATGGCCTGGTAAGCTTTTTTTAATAATTCTCCTGTCTTCGCGCCTTTTTTATGTTTTTTTGCCTGATCGATAAGCTTTTTATAAGCGGTTTCGTATTTTTTATTTTGCAGTGTTCTTTTTTTATCCTGTTTCATTTTCTTTTTTGCTGATTTTATTATTGGCATAAATTACACCTCCTCTAGAGACTGTTTGCGAAATTTTTATTGAGCAATTACAATCTCTTGAGTCCGCCAAAGTTCGCTCTTTGTGACGTCGAGCGAATAGCGCTGAGTTTAGTCACAAAGTAAGAACAGGCGGACAATTTATTATTTAAATTTGGTATTCTTTCTCAAATACCTTGTCTCCATATTCTCCGGTAAATCTCAGATTTAATCTGATTCTTCCTGTCACATCATGATAAACACATGTTCCGGATGAACAGGTTCCCAAAGTCAGATTTTTATCCATTTCATTTTCTTCAGGTTTCAACTGAATCGTTCCTATGACTCCTTGAAGTCCCTGCTGAGCCGTTTGATAAGAAAGTTCATAATCAACAGATTCTGTTCCTGAAGGTATCCCTGTTATCTGCAAAGTCACTTCCCTTCCTCCGCTGGAAGAGACAAGGCTTACTTTTACACTTTTATCAACTGTAGGAATTACAACTTCAGTTGGCAGAAGATCTCCATCTTCTTGTTTTTTAATTTCAGTCTTTCTTGAACTTATTAATATACCGCCAATTATTAAAAATGTTAGAACAACCGCCCCGACCACCATTAATTTTTTTTTATCCATATTTTTACTTCTTGGTTCGTCATTCTGGCAAGCGAGGAACGAGCGCGTCCAGAATCGTTGTTAGATTCTGGAGTCGTCGCTCCGCTTCTCCCCAGAATGACGCTATTTTTAATTTAAACTTTTAATTTTTCTGAAATATATTTATTAAGTTTGTCAATAGATACTCTTTCCTGTTTAGTTGTATCCCGATTTCTCACAGTAACAGTATCGCTATTATTTTCAATAGTCGTATAATCTATGGTAACACAAAATGGTGTGCCTATTTCATCTTGAGCAAAGTAGCGCTTTCCGATATTCCCTCTTTCATCCCAAACCGTAAAAAAATCTCCCTTAAGCATATTGTAGACTTTTCGTGCTTTATCGACTAATTCAGATTTATTTGAAACTAAGGGAAAAACTGCAGCTTTAAAAGGGGATAATTTCGGATGAAGTTTCAAGAATATTCTTTTACCATCCTCCTGATAAGCATCCAGTAAAAAAAACAAAGTTGCCCTGTCGACTCCACCTGAAGTCTCAATGACCCAAGGAGTATATTCTTCTTGCGATGTCGGATCTTTATACATTAATTTATGTCTTCCTAAATCCCAATCTCCTCTGTGATGAATCCCCTCAAACTCACTCCAGCCAAATGGTGCATTGTATTCAATGTCATAAGCGGATCTGGCATAGTGAGCTTTTTCATCAGCGGCGTGTTTCCTGAACTGAAGATTCTCACTCTTTATTCCCAATGATTTATACCAGTTAATCCGTTGTTCTTTCCAATACTCAAAAGTTTTTTCTGCTTCTTTTTCGTCAGGTTTGATAAAAAATTCCAGTTCCATTTGTTCAAACTCACGTGAACGATAGGTAAAGTTACCAGGAGTAATCTCATTTCTGAATGCTTTTCCAATCTGTGCAATTCCAAAAGGAATTTTGACTCTGGAGGAACTAATGACATTTTGAAAATTAACAAATACTCCCTGGGTAATCTCACCTCGAAGATAGGCTAATTGTTTTGGTTCAGTTACTCCTAATAATATCTCTGTTAATAAATTAAATTTTTTAGGTTCAGTAAATTTGCCTTTTTGACCGCAGTTTGGACAAGTTGAGTCTTTAACTTTGTCAGCTCTATATCTATTGTGGCAATTCTTACATTCTATTAGCGGGTCGACAAATCCGGTCACATGGCCTGAAACTTCCCAGACTCTTGGATTCATCACTATTGCGGCATCCATACCAACCACATCATCTCTTTGATAGACCATCGATTTCCACCATTCACTTTTTAAGTTGTTTTTCAATTCAACCCCCATCGGACCATAGTCCCAGAATCCGGTAATGCCACCATAGATCTCGGAAGATGGAAAAATAAATCCCCGTCTTTTGCACAAAGCCACAATTTTATCCATTGACACCATTCAAATATTATATATGAAGCTCCGGCATTTTTTCATGAATAATTTCCTCAATTACTCTTTTTAACTCTTCATAATTTTTGTCTTCCTTTGTATAACCAAGCACGTAAACAGTTTTATTTAAATAATTTAATAGCATTTCATCATTTTCAATCTTTGAATTGGATAGATCAACTAAAAATTTCATCAACAAATTATAGATATGAGACTCAAGCTGATTGTCAGGAAGTAATCTCTCTATCACAAAAAAAAACTGATACAAATATTGCAGTTTCGTTTGATCTTTTTTTATCTGAGAAAATCCTGAAATTAGCGAAGTTTCCTGAAGAAAAATTCGTTCGTCTTTTTTATATAAAACACAGTTAATTAAATTAGCCGTCTGAACATGGGGAAGTCTCCGACTGGTTATCTTTTTTATGCCTTTGGCAAAAACGGAAACTTTACCCAGCTCTTTGGTAAAGAGGGTAATTATATTATCCTGATTCGGAAGTACTCTTTTCTTCAAAACAACCGCCTCAGTTTTAATTGTTCTTCTCATTTATTGTATTTTAATATAAATTTAAAATCAAACAACCCTCAGGTAAAATCAAACAACCCTCAGGGTTTGCAGGCACGGATTTTGATTTTCCAGAACTAACTTTTCAATGTAGTATGTATTATTCAAATCATTCATCACACTGGATCAAGCTGTTTTTATTATTTTGTAGCTTATAAGCCATTGATTTGAGCTAAAAAATTGGTTATTTTAGCTTCAACAAACCCTGAGGGTTGTTAATTAAAATATGTCAACACATAGACCAATTTTATCAACTGGCGAAATATATCATCTCTTTAATCGCAGTATTGGAAAAGAAGTAGCTTTTGCTTCAAAGCAATTTTTAGATAAAATACTACAAATAACAAACTATTACAGATATCCTCAAGAGTTAAGTTTTTCAGTATTTAATCGAAAAAATCCAACTTTTCAGCAAGATTATTTGAATAGAATCTTAAATAAACTTCCCCTAATTGACATATACGTATTTTCCTTTATGCCTAATCACTATCATTTGTTAGTTAAGCAGTTGCAAGATAAAGGAATATCTTTGTTTTTGAGCAATTTACAAAATAGTTTTGCAAAAAATCTAAATTTAATAAAAGACCGGAACGGGAGCCTTTTTGAGCACAATTTTAAAGCAAAAAGAGTTAGAAATAATGAAGAGTTTATCCATATATCCAGATATATACACCTTAATCACGTTACTTCAGGAATTATTGAATTCGATGAACTGAAAACCTATGAATGGACTTCTTTACCTTGCTATCTAAACGAAAAAGTTAATAAATTTGTAAATTTTAAACCAATACTTGATTATTTCAAAACTCCAGAAAAATATCTTAAATTTCTAAAAAATAATGTAGATTATCAAAAAAAACTCAAAAAAATCAAAAAATTATTGCTCGATTGATACTAAACAACCCTGAGGGTTGTTTGTTATTCTAGCTTCACCTCGTACAATAGATCCAAATAAAGATGTCTTTATAACTACATATTTTTTAAAAATAGACGTGTTTTTTATCTTTAAATCTTGCATACCAATATTTTATTGAACTGTAATGACAAAGTAAATTGAATAAGGAAAAAAGAAGAATAAATTTATTTTCTACCTTTGGATAGCCCAGCTCTCCATTCGCTTAACCAAATATTATAAACATTTATAATATCTGGTAAATTTCCTTCAAAATAAAAAACGTCATCAACTCCTGGAAAGCTTACGACTCTAAATTTCTCGGAGATCGTGCCAAAAATTAAAGTTTTAAAAATAAGACCGATTCCGTCATCGCCTAAATATAAGTAAACTCGTCGTGGATCTGATTCACCTTGAACTTTAAAAAAATCAGGCAAGGGTACGAATCTTCAGGCATATTTAGTAGTTTTTTAAATTGCTTCCTTATCTTAGCTTAATCTCTTTATCCACATCCAAAACTCCAGTGAAGAGATTTTTGTTGTTTACGTCGACCTTTAATTTATCCTCATAAGTTCCTGCCTGTTTTTGCACTAACAGCTTGTAATCTTTTGAATTAATGTTGTCGGGCAAAGTATAGATAACCACCACCTCTGCCTTACCCATAGGCGTAACCTCGGCATATCCTTCAAATACTGTTTTACCAAGTTCATCATAAATTTGGGTCTTTTTCTTTGAACCCTCGAAACTCACTAGTTCCGATCCTTTGGGAACATAGAAGCGGATCCAGTCACGTAAAGTTGCATTAAGACAAAGCCCGCCACGCTCAAGATTACAGTCTGAAGCAGGATATGGATTTCTAAACTCAATTCTAACCTCACGTTTAATTTTCCCCTTTTCCGTAGTCGTCTTTGAAGTTATCGATTGATCAACAAATAAATTTGACTTGGCTCCGGCAAAATTGACATTATTAATATGCAAATAGTCACCGTCATACTCGCGGATTTTACCGGCGAAATTTAATCTCTCTACTGATTTCTGCAAATTTGCATCGACAAAATACAGCTGGACGTGTCTTTCCTGCAGATTCTTAAACATCTCTTGAACCAAGGTTCCCCAGTATTTTGAAGGTGAAAATCCAATCGCCTTATAAAATAATTGATACATCAGATCTCCCAGAATTCCTTTTCTGTCTTCTTTTATATAACCCACCGGTCTGTCGATATCATTTAACAAAGCATAAATAACCTGGGGACAGTCGCATCTTTTATCAGGTTCGGCTGAAAATCTTATTCCCCTGGCTTCGGTATCGCCAAATATTGTTAACATATCAACCAATACATTGGTATCCAACATAATTATTCCATCGTAATTTACTTTCTCGCCGCTATTTTTATAAAGGCTGTTAAAAAGTTCGATTGAAGTCGGAAGATCCGGAGAAAGATTGCTATCGCGGATTACAAACCGGGTTACTCCTTTGTGATAGGCTAAAATTTCTTTGGGTGCAGCCGGATGAACGGAAATACTATCATCAAGCGTGTAGATATCTTTTGATCTTTGAACAGACATCTTACCATTCTTAATCTTAAACACCGCATAAGCTGTTAAAAATCCGCCTGTTGCCCGGAGTTCTTTATCGTTTTGAAATAATACCAAATAGGTTTTTTCTTTATCGCTTCCGAATATTTCCGGCAATTTTTTAACCAATGGTTTGGCCTCAACAAAAAGTGAAGCTAGGCCGGTAAATTGTTCTTTTATATTTTCGATTCTCTCGCGCACAAATGTTTTTCCTAGTTTTTTTGGGTATCGCCTTGAATTAATCTTCTCAAGCCTGATCTCTGCCTGTTTAATATCCTCTGAAATCGGATCAACTTTAGATAGTACCTTATCCAGAGTCAATATAGCAGTCTGCAGTCTATCTTCTGCGGATTTTTCAACAAATGATGCCTGACCTTTCTTAAATCCTATCAAGTCTGCATAAGGAGTAATGGCCTTTATGGATTCATCTCCTGCCCTGACCAAATAATCACCTGCCTCAACGCCGTTTTTAAAATCAGCCACATAAGGAATAAATGCCGCCCAGTATACGGATTTTGCTGATTTTTGAAAGTCATTATATTTACCGGAAAACTTTTTAAATTCTTTGTTTAATAAATCAATGTCATTTTTTGCGAAAGCTGTTTTTAATTCCTTTGCAGAAGCTACAAGAACTTTTCCCTTAGCTGAAATACTCCTAAAAGTTAAAAATGAATATATAACAAAAATACCAAGTATGAGTAAAAGGATTGCGAGAAATGATAGAGCTTTTTTCTTTCTTCTTTTTGGTGTGAAGCTGAATTGTCTCATATGCTTTTGTCATCCTGAGTGATTAGCGAAGGATCTAGTGAAGCCGCGTCAGACGCGGTACAGCGTTTCTAATAATCTAAAATTGCGCTGACGCTAGATTCTTCACTTCAAAAATCATCGTTCAGAATGACTATTATTGACGAGTATTAATTCTACTACACTAGACTGCTCCTTGTCCACTCAACATGATTATTGGAGTCTTAAAAATAATTTTCAAATCAAGCCAAAGCGACATATTATCTACATAGGCCGCATCCATCGCAATACGCTTATCAAAATTAACTTCGGATCTACCTGACACCTGCCAAAAACCGGTAATTCCGGGTTTGACCGAAAGTACTTTTGCAACCAATTTTCTCGTATGAGGAAATTTTTTCTGCTGGTTTTCAAGCTCGTCAGGATAATAAGCTCTAGGACCAACTAAACTCATTTCCCCTCTGAGAACATTCATTAGCTGTGGTATTTCATCAATAGAGTGTTTTCGTATTATCTTACCTATTTTTGTTATTCGGGGATCTTTTTTAAGCTTATAACTACCTTTTTTGTATTCATCATATAGTTTATTAAACTTTGGGTCTGTCCTTAAAAGATGGTGAGCATTAACAATCATTGATCTGAATTTATACATTTTGAATTTTTTACCGTGTTCGCCCACTCTCTGAGGAACATCAGCGAGTACCGGACCTGGAGAATCAAATTTTATAAGAATTAAGGTAATAAAATAAATTGGAGAAAATAAAATTAAGAGAATTAATCCCCCTGCTATATCTATAAATCTTTTTACATACGATCTATAAAAAAAGCCTCTTAATATTGATATTTCTTCAGTCATTTAGAATATTCTATACCACTTCGCTTTAATTTACAAAATTTAAGTAAGCTTTTCGTGCTCTGTGCCCTCGAAGCTTTCAACCAGATTTTTAATTTTTGAAACAGAGGACTTTTTAGTTATTAAAAGCACGTCATCCGTATTGACTATAATATTTTCATCTAAATCAACACCCACAATTAATTTTTTATCTTCGTAATTATAAATTAATGAATCACGGACATGCTCTAAGTAAACTTTTCCTCTTATTACATTTTCATACGGATGATTCTCTAATGCTTCTTTTAGAGCTTCCCACGCTCCCACATCACTCCACCCTATATCTTCAACAATAACCGAAGCGTCCTCTTTTTCCAGATTTTCCAAAATCGCATTATCAAAACTTATGCTCTCAATTTTTCCATAATGGTTTTTTAATTCGTTTTCGTAATTCTTCTCATCATAAGATGTTAGAATTTTTTCGGTATTATTAAATATGTTTGGAGCTAATCTTTTAAAAGCATCGTATATAAACAGAGGAGTTGTAACAAAATAGCCCAAATTCCAGGCATATTTTCCTGAGTCAAAAAATTTTTTAGCAGTTTTTTCGTCCGGTTTATATTTAAATCCTTCGAACTTAAAAAAATCTACTCCATTCTTGGTATTAATTTTCTGACCAAGATGAATATACCCTAAATTGACGCTGGGAAAGCGGGGTTTATGAGCTATAAATACTATTTTGTTGATATTTTTCTTTACATATTCCCCTGCAACTTTTAGAATCTTCTTAAAAAGATTAACCCTCTTAACCAGATGATCGCTCCAAAGAATTGCAACTGGTTCATTGGGATGTCTTTTGGATAAAATTCCCATTATCAATGCGATGGCCGGACCTACATCCTTTTTTTCCGGCTCAAATAGAAAATTCGTACTAGGAATTTGCGGAAGCTGTTCTCTTATGATCTGCCTATAAGAAATATTAGTTGAAATGTAGATATCTTTAGGCTCAAAGTCGGGGGATATTCTATCTACTGCAAGTTGCAGCGTAGATTTATCACCGGCAATTTTTTCAAACTGCTTTGGAGATTTTTTTCTTGACAGCGGCCAAAGCCTTGTCCCGGTTCCTCCTGCAAAAATAATTGCCTTCATAGAAATATTCAATATAAAAAATAAAAAATTAAATACACATATCAAAAATTAAAAATATTTGATATTTAATATGTATATTTTATATTTAATCTTTAATCTTTTATTTTAAAAAGCTGCTAAATTTTTCTGCAAACTTATTCTTGCTGTATCTTTCTACGTTTTTCAACCCAAACTTTTCAGAATTATGTTTAAGTTCATATTTTACCACATCATATCTTCTTAATGCTTTATTTAAAGACTGGACGCTTTGTTCTTCAAAAAAGAGTCCTGTCTTTCCTTCAATAACCGTTTCAGTTGCTCCTCCTTTTTTAAAGGCAATAACCGGACAACCGAAAAACTGCGCCTCCAAAGATACATAACCGAAATCCTCCTCCTGCGGCATAATTAAAGCTTCAGCATTTCTATATAAATATCCTAATTCCTGATCCGAAACTTTATTTAAAAAAGTAACATTTTCACCAGCCTCCCTTCTCAGTTTATCTAATTGGCTTCCTTCGCCAACTATTATCAATTGCTGATTTAATTGTCTTGACTGCACAAGCAGGTTAATTAATTGAATCACCAGATCTACTCTTTTATACGGCTCTAATCTTGAAACAACCAAGTAGTATTTTTTGGAATTAGTTATTTGAAATTTGAAGTTTGTTTGGAAATTGTCCCTCGACTTTGCTCGGGATCCTGAGCTTGTCGAAGGAGAAATTGGAAATTGGGATTTTATATTTTTCCAGTAATCAACATCGAATGGAGGAAAAATAACCTCTGATTCTCTTTGATAATATTTTTTACACCGGCCTGCCACGGTTTGAGAAATTGAAATAATTTTATCAGGTCTTTGCGCGGCTATAAAATCCCAGTTCCTGAGTTTAGTTAAATAAGGTGAAAGAAAAGATCTCAATATTCGATTTTTTATGTAATCATCCGGACTGACCCATAGATAACGGGTGGGAGTTAACAGATAACAAATATGAAGTGTTTCCGGTCTGGTAATTATTGATTTTGCAAAAGAAGAAGTAACCGAGATTACCAGATCATAACTGGAAAAATTAAACGCCTCAAACGCATAAGGATAAAATGGGAGGGAAGCCATTCGGCTCCCTCTTATTAATTTGGGTAGGTTTTGGATAAACGATGTTCTGATTTTTAAATTTTTTGCCCAGGAGGCTTTTTCCGGATCGTAATATGAAACATAAAACTCCGTCTCCGGAAACATCTCATGCAGCGTCAAAAGTACCCTTTCCACTCCTCCCCACTTATCAATCCAATCATAAACAATTGCGATTTTTTTATATCTTGTTACACCCATTTCGATATATTATAATCATTCCGTATGAAAAAACTTCTTACAGGTAACTATTCACAGTTCTTGACAAAGATTATAATCAATTGTCATTGCGAGCGGTGAGTTTTGGAGCGAAGCAATCTCATTAATGGGATTGCTTCTGAACGTCTGACGTTCCTTCGTCGTCGTTCCTCCTCCTCGCAATGACATAGTCTGGTATAGTTTTGTCAAGAAGCGTGAACTCTTACACTATAACTTGCATGCGGTTGTATTCTTATGTAATATCAATTGTATGGTCCATATTGATTTGGCTACATATAAAAGTTTGTATCTTAAGACTGCCCGCGAACATGTTGATAATTTGAAAAAAAATCTGGAACTGCTCAATACGGATCAGTCGGACAAAAAGGCTATATTCGAACTTTTTCGGCTTTTTCACTCTCTTAAAAGCCAGAATTTTTTTATGGGATTTGAAAAAACCGCTCACCTCTGTAAAATATTTGAAGAATTCTTTCGTCAAATAAACGAAGGGAAAAAAATGTATAAAACCGAGGTCTCAAATGTTGTATCAACCGGGATTGAAAAACTGGAGAATTCGCTTAATTTAATAGATAAAAATAACAGCGAACCGGACCTTTCCCCTGATATTATTAATTTAGCAACAAAAATAGAATGAAACTCCTACTCGTTGAAGATGATATATTTTTCCGTAAATTTTATGTCGAAAAACTGAAAGAAAAAGGCTTCCTTGTAGAAGAAGCTGATGATGGTGAACAGGGACTTGAGAAAATTAAATCCTTTAAACCTGATTTGGTGATTCTTGATTTAATCATGCCAAAAAAAGATGGCTTTGAAGTGCTGCGAAGCCTGCAAATTGATCCTGAATTAAAAAAAATACCGGTGTTGGTTTTTTCCACACTGGGACAGAATTCAGATATAGAAAAAGCTAAAAAATTCGGCGCCACTGACTATGTAAATAAAAGCCTTTTTGATTTTGAACAACTGGTGGTAAAAATCAATACACTAACTAAAAAATAAATTCCAAGATACAATCTACAAGAAACAAAAAAATTCCAAACAACAATTCTTCAAATTTCAAATATTTTGGGAATTGAAGTTTAGAATTTGAAAATTATTTGTATCTTGTT
>MGAF01000056.1:19744-33802 GCA_001789635.1 Candidatus Roizmanbacteria bacterium RIFCSPLOWO2_01_FULL_35_13
ATATGGTAATCACCGACGAACAGCTTAAATCCCTGATTCTAAAAAACAGACTTCTCGACCAGAAAGGGTTGGATAAAATTCTCCAATATGCCAAAAATTCCGAGGTATCCCTGGCAGATGCGCTTCAAGAAAATAATCTTGTTTCCGATGAAAATCTGGGACTTTTGATCGCTGACTCCTTAAAATTGCCGTTTATTATCTTAACCAAAACCTCAATTCCTCCGGAAGTATTCCGTATCATACCGGAAAGAATAGCCAGAAAATACAAAATGATTGCATTTGCAAGGTCAAAGGAAGGTGTTAAAGTCGCCATGGCAGACCCGAGGAATACTGAGTTACTGCAGTTATTGTCTAAAAAAACCGGAGAAAGAACTTTTATCTACTTTGCCACCGAAAGGGACATTAATAATACACTGCAGATTTATAGAAAAGACCTGCAAAAAACCTTCGATGAATTTACCAGAAAAGTTGGATCGGGAAAAACCAACGAAGACGCCCCGATAACAAAAATAGTCGACCTGCTTATTAACTATGCTTATCAGGATAAGTCATCCGATATTCATATAGAACCGCAGGAAAAATCCACGCTATTCCGCTTTAGGATCGACGGAATTCTCCATGATGTTCTTAGTCTTCCTAAAGATCTCCATGACAGGATTGTTTCAAGAATTAAAGTTCTTTCCAGGTTGAGGACCGATGAACATCTGACATCTCAGGACGGAAAAATGAGGATAAAACTTGACCAAGAGACGCTGGACATCAGGGTCTCAATAATTCCGATTGCCGATGGAGAAAAAGTAGTCTTAAGACTTTTATCGTCTCAATCCAGACAGTTTTCCTTAATCGACCTCGGAATGAGACAGGAAGATCTTGACAAAGTAACTAAAGCCTTTAATAAATCTTACGGTATGGTTCTGTCTACAGGCCCAACCGGTTCAGGTAAATCAACTACAATCTATGCCATTCTAAAAATTATCAATACCAGAGATAAAAATATCACCACAATTGAGGATCCGGTTGAATATAAAATAAAAGGAGTAAATCAGATCCAAGCTAATCCCAAGACTAATCTTACATTTGCCGCGGGTCTCCGATCTGTATTAAGACAGGATCCAAATGTAATATTTGTGGGAGAGATCAGGGATATTGAAACAGCCGGAATTGCAGTCAATGCAGCTTTGACCGGTCACTTAGTCTTATCAACACTCCATACTAATGATGCGGCAACTGCTCTGCCCCGTTTAACTGACATGAAGGTTGAACCTTTTTTAGTTGCCTCTACGGTTAATATTATCGTTGCACAACGACTGATAAGAAAGATATGTGATATGTGCAGAACTTCTATTGATATTGTTCAAAGCGATTTACTAAAAAACATTCCTACCGAGATGATCAAAAAACACTTTGGAATAAAAAAAGATCTGGTCATTTATAAAGGCAGCGGCTGCAAAGTCTGTCACTTCACAGGCTATTCAGGCAGAGTTGGACTTTTCGAAGTACTGGAAATAACCAATAAAATAAGAAAGCTTATAACTGAGAAAGCCAACTCCGATGTCATAGCAAAACAGGCGGTTGAAGACGGATTAAACACAATGCTCGATGACGGACTGGTTAAAGTTATAAAAGGTATAACTTCTATAGAAGAAGTATTAAGAGTTACAAAATCAGAAACCTGAATATGGTAAAAACCCCTTCAACTCAAGCTCAAAATAAAATAATGGGAGCTAAAAAGCTGTCTAAACTATCTATCTCAACAGCCGAAAAATTGGCAATAATGTCTAATTTTTCAACCTTGCTTTCGGCCGGAATATCCATACTGGAAACTATAGATTCGCTTCTGGAAGATGCAAAAGGCAATCAGAAAAAAATTCTCGAGAACTTAAGAGAAGATCTTGTACAAGGGAAAAGGGTCTATGAATCATTTGCGCGCTTTCCTAACGTATTTAATCGGGTCACTGTCAGCATCATCAAAGCCGCAGAAGAATCCGGAACCCTGGATACTACTCTAAAGGATCTTAAGGATAATATTAAAAAAGAAACCGAGTTTTTGGACAAAGTCAAATCCGCTCTTACCTATCCGCTCGTCATTATGGTAGTTTTTCTTGGAGTTCTCTTAACTATTCTTATAGTGGTAATCCCAAAAATTTCTACAGTTTTTACCAGACTAAAAGTGGATTTGCCTCTTCCCACCAGGATTATGATTTTTGTCTCCAATATTATGCTCCAATATACCGTACCTTTTTTAATCGGAACTGCATTATTTATCGCTTTCATGATTTTTCTTTACAAAACAAAAACTAAGTTTTTTTTAGGTATAATTTTTTCACTTCCCTTGGTTTCCGATTTGGTAAAACAGATTGACCTTGTCAGATTTACCAGAAGCCTTAACTATCTGCTTTCGTCCGGGATTCCTATAGTCAGCGCACTTGAGCTTTCGGAAGAAGTAGTTCTTCGGAAAGATATTTCAGCCGTTATCCACAACTCAAAAGAAATGATTATTTCCGGAAAAAAATTGTCAGAGGGTTTGAAAAGTGCAAAAGGTAAAATTCCTTCCATCATGATTAAGATTATAGAGGCGGGAGAAAAAAGCGGAACTCTCGATAGATCCCTAAAAGATATATCCGAATACCTTGACTATCAAGTCACTAATACACTTCATACTCTTACTACTCTGCTTGAACCAATCATGTTGGTTTTTGTAGGAATAATGGTAGGAGGAATGATGCTTGCTATTATCGGACCAATTTACAACCTGATAGGTCAAGTTGGCAAACGTTAATAAAAATGAAAAAAAATCTTCGTTCAGGATTCAGTTTACCCGAACTTATGATCGTACTTACCATCATGGGAATATTATTTTCCCTTACCACTATAAATTTACTTAATGCTTACGGTAGTAATACTCTCAACACCACTCTTTCAACTGAACAGGCTGACTTAAAACAACAACAATTAAAAGCAATGGTCGGAGATACAGAGGGTCAAAGTTCTCCCGATTCATATGGCATTTATTTTGAAACCGGTAGATATATCCTATTTAAGGGTATGGCTTACTCTGCTTCAGATCCGCTGAATTTCAGTATTGACTTAAACAGGGATCTGCAATTTTCAAGTATTCAATTACCAAATTCACAAATTGTTTTTACCAAAAACAGCGGCGAAGTATCAAATTACAACGCGAACTTTGATAATGTGACATTGAAAAATATCAATACTAACCAAACAAAAACGATTAGAATTAATCAATATGGTGCGGTTATTGATGTTTATTGATATGAAAAAAGGTCAATCTTTAGTTGAATTATTAGTAGCTATCGGACTAACTTCCATTCTTTTACCGGCTTTGATTACCGGTTTGATTAATTCACGGGAAGGCAAACCTCAGTTGGCTCAAAGAGTAAAGGCTGTTTCACTTATGCGCGAAACTCAGGAAGCCGTTCGCAGTATGAGAAACAGGGATTGGAGTAATATTGCAGTTAACGGCACGTATCATCCGTTAATTTGGAATAATATGTGGGCATCAGAATCAGGCTTGATTACGCTGGATGGCTTTACCCGTTCTTATACTGTCAGCAGTGTAAATCGCAATGCAGCCGGCGCCTTGGTGCCAACGCCTACTGGAACGCTTGACCCTTCAACAAAAAAAATTGACGTAATAATTTCCTGGACTCAGCCTTATACATCATCTATCGATTCAACTATTTATTTAACCCGCTGGCGCGATAATCTACCTTATGAAGAAACAACAGAAGATCAATTCAATGCTGGAACAAAAACAGGAACTGTGGTCAGGTCTAGCGCTCCGCAACCCATTCCGACACCCGGCGACGGGGAAATAATTCTTGGTTCTGGCGGCCATAGCGATTGGTGTAATGCTTCACTTAATGAAAATACTCAGGAACTACCCAAAAACGGCGTAGGGAAAGCTATATCGGCTATTCCGGGAGTATCTGATGGCCTTCCGAACCAAGCTGCAGCCGTAACAGGCGAAAATTCGTCAGGCGTCTCTTTCGCCAATGTCTTAATTGGTGACGATCCGCCAAGTCCATCTATTGAAGCAACTTTTGACGGTTATAAAACAAATGGAGTATTTACTGAACAGGATTATGCCTATATTACAACTGATTCGAATGGAAAACAGGGAGTTATCATAAATTTAAATAGTATTTCTGGAGGAAAATACTTAGCAGCAGGTTACTTAGATTTAGGATCGGCTAGTGCAAATGGAGTCAGCATTTTTGTTTTGAACGACAAGGCTTATTTAACCGGTACCAACGGCAAACTTTATAAATTTACACTGCCTATAGATCGTTCCGGTACATTTTTACCTGATTCCAATGTTGTTTTGCCAGGTGTGGGTAATAAAATTATTGTTAAAGACAACTATGCTTATATAGCAATTAATAACACATCAACTCAAATACAAATAGTTGATATTTCAAGTATGACTTTGAAAGGTACTATAAATGTCGGCAATAGTAGAAACGGTATCGACGTAACTGTTAATGATACCGCAACAAGAGCCTATCTAGCAACAGCCGTAAATATTGATTCAAATCAAAAAGAATTCTTTGCTATAAATATAAGCAATAAGGATAGTTTAACCAGTGTTGGTAACTTTGATACTGGAGCGATGGATCCAAAAGGAACAGCGCTAATTCCAGGAAGTCTGGCGGTTTTAGTAGGACATGGCGGTATTGAATACCAGGTGGTCAGACTTGATAATGATAATTTACAGGCTTGCGGATCCGGAGTCGATGCAAATATAAATATCAACGGCGTTGCCTCGGTTAAAGAAGCGGATAATGATGCTTATTCTTATATCATTTCCGATTCTGATCCGGAATTCCGGATAGTTGAAGGCGGACCCGGAGGCGGATACTCCAACCAGGGAATTTTTGAATCCCAGACCTTTAATCCCGGCTACCAGACGGCTGACAATAGATTCGAGGCAAATTTCAGCCAGCCCTCAGGTTCAACAATCCAATTTCAAGTGGCATTGGCCAACCAGGTTGCCGGAAGCTGTCCCGGCACATACACATTTGTAGGTCAGGACGGAACTTCAAGTACATGGTTTCCCCTGACGCCTACACCTGGACTGACTTCTTATTCTACTCCTTTTCCATTCGGAACATACGGAGCAAACTATTCAAATCCCGGACAATGTTTCCGTTATAAAGTAAATATGTCAACCACCGATACAAACCAAACACCGGTCCTTTATGACTTTACAATTAACTATTCACCATAAACCCATCTGTCATTCCGAGTCGCCGATTAGTCGACGAGGAATTTAGCTACCAAAGGGAGCGTAAAAACTATAAATTACGCTGTGCTGGATTTCTCGCTAATCACTCGAAATGACAAAAGAAAAATATGAAAAAACAAATTAAAGGTTATACACTCGTCGAATTGCTCATTTTTATGGGTATGTTTTCGTTTCTCCTGATAGTTTTAACTCAAATATTCGGATTAATAGTTGATACCAGATTAGAATCTGAGGCTACTTCGACTGTAGCTCAGGATGGAAATTATTTACTCAATAGACTTATATATGACGTCTCAAGAGCTAACACAATAAATATACCAAACGCTGTAGGAGTGACAGATACGAGTTTAGATATAACTATTGATGGCATTAATCATGTTTATGCTTTAAATAACGGAAATATGCAATTAACAGTAAATAGTGTAGTTTTTCAACTCAATAATTTTTATACATCTATCTCTAATTTAACCTTTACAAGAATCGGCAATGATGACGGTAAAGATACTATTCAGCTGGGTTATACCGTAACAAGCGATATTCAGGAAGCCAGCGGTCCGGAGATTAAAAGTTATCAAACAACTGTAGGATTACGCTAATAAATTCCAAGAAACAACTCACAAGATACAAATAATATTCAAATAACAAACAATCAAATATCAAATATCAAAATTTGTTATTTTGAATATTGAGTGTTGAAATTTATTTGGAATACTTGTTTCTTGTAACTTGGTATTTATGAAAAATATGAATTACAAAAAGGGTCAAACACTTTTAATGCTTTTGGTTTTTATGATCATAGCTATTACTGTGACAGGCGCAGCAACGAGTCTTATATTGATTAACTCAAGAAATACCCAAAAGATGGAGGGAGGCGAAGTAGCCTTTCACATCGCTGAGGGTGGCATAGAAAACGGCCTGCTTCGGCTACTCCGGAATCCTAATTACACCGGTGAAAATGATTTGGAGCTCGGAACCGGAATAGTAGATATCACTGTAACCGGAAGCAATCCTTATACTGTTACCGCCACAGGTTCCAGCGGAAATTTTACCCGCACACTGCAGGTAATAGTTAATTATAATGGTAATATGACTATCACTTCCTGGAGGGAGATTTAAAATGACAAAAAACAAAGCAATTATTTTTATCCATAAAGATAAATTTGAATATTACGACGAGTCTCAATCTAAAATATTTCAATTTGTCTTCCAACCCACGGTATTTCAGGATTTGGAACTGGTAGACCGCGAAGAACTTTACACGCAATTAAAAACCTTTATTTCTGCAAATAAATTAACACCTGCGGAAATTTTGTTTGTAATCTCAGGTTCAGTAATTTTTGAAAAAATTTTTACCATTACTCAGGCGTCTGATAAAGATACTGAAATACAAAAATTCCTGGAAAGCATTCCTTTCGAGCATGTCAGTTATAAAGTCGTGGGCACCGATAAAAATTTCAAAGTAATGGCTATCAATAAAGAACTGTATACGTCTTTGCAGTTCTGCTTCGAATCTCAGGGATTTAGATCGCTTGGAATTATACCCCAGGCAGTATTAGGCGGAAATTATAGTACAGCAACTATGCTCAATACTGACATAATAAAATATATTTTGACTAACTTTGATACAGTACAAAAGCAGACCTTCATCCAAGAAGAAGTTAAAGAACCTGCACCCGAAACTACTCAGCAACAGAATTTTAACGATCCGGTTAATCTGGCAAAACCTATAAATAAATTCCGGCTACCGGCTTTAATCTCAGTTTTTGTTCTGCTAATGGGAGTTCTGAGTTTTGTAGTTTATAAGCAATTTACTCCACCTTCAAAGGCAAGCCCGGTTCCGTCAACAATTGTTGTGCCAACTGTTGATTCCCCATCTCCTGCAATTATAGAAACCCCAGTCAGTTCCACCTCCGCCCAACCAACTCAATAACTAATGAAAAATTTATTTCTCAAATTACAACCTTTTTTATTAACGGGTTCGCTGATTTACGGAGGTCTTAGCGGTCAGAATTTTACTTTTATAACCGCAGTACTTATCTGGTTTACCCTGACTTTCTTCATATTAGCATTGACAAAAAAAATCATACGATATCCCCCCGGATTTTATCTTTATATGCTATTTTTAATTTTCTTTGCCTTGAATCTTTTCTGGACTAAAAACTTCTGGTCGACTTTCTGGTATCTGCTTATATTTTCAGCCGGATTTTTTTTCTGGGTAATTGCCTACAATCTTAAAAAAGAATTTAAGCATTTTGACAAACTTATATTAATGATAGGAATTATTTTCGGTGTGCTTGCAACATATAACTATGTAACTAATCCATTACTCATGGATTCGTTTAGCCTACATAAGATGTCTACTAAAGATCATCACCATATTGCAGATCTCTGGGCGGTTATTTTCCCCGTGATAATTATAAATCTGTCTACGAATACGCGTAAAAAAATTATTTGGCTGCTGTTGCTGCTTTCAGGTTTTTATCTCATGTATATTTCCGAGTCCAGAACCTCAATAGTTTCACTTTTGGTTGGATTATTTTATCTATTTTATAACTCAGCTGAATTAAAAAAGTATAAATCTGTTTTTTACTCTTTTATTTTCCTGGGACTATTTTTATTTTTATTTTTTGCCCGTTCAAAACCGACTCTCCCTAATCGGGGATATTACCTGCAGGGAATATCCGGAATTATTCATCATCCTTTGGGTATAGGGGTCGGTAATTTCGGTGAATTTTCTTCCGATCCGGATAATCATATTTTTGGCTATAGCGATTATTCATCTGTCGGTATGAATATTTTTATAGAGATATTTGCCGGTATGGGAGTATTTGGAATAATATTCTTGGTTTGGTTTATAAAAATTTTTAAGTCAGTTTTTAAAAAATCAAATAATACTGATGTAATTTATAAAATAGTTTTTCTTGTCTTAACGACAAACTTCATGTTCGATTTTACCTACCTGATTCCAACCATGCTCTGGCTCTGGTTCATCAGTCTTGGTTTATCACAGAGTGATGCTTGATTTAAGAAATTTTCTTTCCGAATTTTTTTATTTCCCAGATAAGAGGAGAATTTTGCTGTAGTTCTTTTTCACTAAAAATAAACGGATTTATTCTTTCATCTATTGAAAATGCGCTCACACGTAAATCAATCTCCATTTTTAAACGATCTTTTACAACAGGTAAAATAACTGCAACATCAATATCGCTCCAATCTTTATAGTTTCCTTTTGCATAAGATCCAAATAGTATAATTTTACTATCTTTTGAAAGAGAATTTTTAACAAAATCTTTAAACTTTATTAAAATATAATTAATGTCATTTGTCATATTATTTTTTGAAAAGAATTAATAAATTATTCGTTACTTTCAGCCATAATTTAGCATATTCTGACGTTGCTTTTTTATAAAATTCTCTTTTATAATCGTCGTACCTTGCCCTAAGATTGAAAGTGTTAATTTCAGTAAGTTGAGATAAAGTTTCCTGACTAAGTTTAATTTGAAGTTTTTTTACAATATAAACTAAGTCATGAACTGGAGGCGCAAATTTTTTGTTTTGTAAAAGAAATTTAGCTTTGAGACTTTTCTCAATGGTTAAATGACAAAAAAAAAGAGCAAAATGATATTTCTTACTTTTGAAAAGATCCTGGGAAGTATCATAAGCTTCTTGGCTTTCTTTCATGAGATGGTTAATCCATTTTTTTACTTCTTTTTCTGTGAGTACCATGCTGGAATTATACCACGTTTAACCGCTGTCTTACTCTAACAATAAGCGATTTAACAATTTACTTCCTTAATCTTTGACTTGGTGAATATCTTATAAAATTCCCTAAAATTCAGCTTGACTTAGCAAAAATTATCTGCAATTAGCAAAGTATGATAATTCTGACATTCTTGCGCCAATAACTAACCAATCACTTTACCAGTTTGAAGAGCATCGCGAAGAGTTGTTAAATAATATAATTTTTTAGTTTCTTCTGAAGTAAAGCCGAAAGCATTTATATCAACATCCAAATCTTTTCCCAAATCGTATAATTGTGAAAATCTTTTATAGGTGTCAATGTCTTTAAATTTATTAGCAATAACTAAAATATCTACGTCGCTGTAGGCCGTAGACTGACCTTTTGCAAAAGAACCAAATAGAATAACCTTTTCGGGCCTATATTCCTTTTTAATTCGTTTTATAAATATCTTTAATTGTTCTCGAATTTTTTTAGCATCCATGAATATATATTCTCAGCCATAACTATTAATTTTTCAATGTCTTTCTCTTTACGAAAATGCATTTGGCTTAAATCAGAATATCGTACCCATTCATAAGCTTTACTGAGCAAAGTGACATCAGGATTGCCAATCTCGTTTAAATTAAGCTTCGCTTCATTAATAATTTTTTCAATCCTATGTGTTTTCATTGGTATTTTATCTGTATTTTCAGCAATATAAGCTTTTATTATTTTCTCAACTACCTGTTGAGCAAAAAAGACAGATGCACGCCAGCGTCTTTCTTTTTTCATCAACTTCATATCTGTATAGTCTTCATTTGCTAGTTCTAACCACATTTTTGTTTCCTTTTTCATAAGATGCTTAATATTTTAACACAACAATCTCTACAACCTTATTGATTTCCCTTTTCCAATTAAAAGACGATTAACAATTAATGTTTTCTTTATAGACTTTAAAAACTTTATAATTTTATGAACTTATGTTTATCTTATAAAATTCGCGAAAAATGAGCTTGACTTGGATATTGTATCCTGCAACATTATTTACCAGATTTACTTTCATACATGAGTATTCATCTTTTTTTCACTAGACTCTGGTTCTTCAGCTTTGGTCTTTCACAAGAAAAAAGTGAAGCGTTTTAAACTTTTTTATGATAATTCAAAGAGGTAATATTTCTAGTATTATCGAAAGTTATAGAAAATAATTTCCAAAAATCCAACCTTCCCAAGAGTGGATCGATATTGCTCTCTATAAAATAACAGCGAAGCGAAAAATTAATCATTTTAGTTTACTGATGAACTAAACAAGGAAAGTCTATAGACATTTATTGTACCGGATTTTTGTACCGGCCCGACAAAAATAACATTCTTAGGACTTAGATGCTTTTTTTCTAACTTCTCAAATAATTCTGAAAATTTCTTTCCATAAGCAACCACTTCTTTTTCATCCTTATCTAAAGCAACTAGATGCCCCGGAAACCTCTTTTGTAAATAAATATAAGAAATCTTTTTCATAATACCATGTTACCTTAAATTTCTTCTTAATTCAACATTAACTTTATTACGTAACTATTCACACGTCTTGACAAATTTAGAACAGACTATATCAAAACGTCATTCTGGGGAGCGATGAGTTTTGGAGCGGAGCAATCTCATTAATGGGATTGCTTCGTTGTTGTTCCTCCTCCTCGCAATGACATAGTCTGGTATAGTTTTGTCAAGAAGCGTGAACTCTTACTTTAGACCCGTTGCGAAATAAGAAAATACCGCGTGTGTTTACGTCATTCTGGTAAGCCAGGTGCAAGACTGTACCTGGCGCATCCAGAATCGTTGTTAATCAATTTGTAGATTCCGGACAAGTTATAATCCCAAGTTTAGATAATTGAGGGACCAGAATGACATTTCTGTGTCAAGCAGTGTTAACTCTTACTTTGAACAGTGCAAGAAAATCTCTTTATCCTGTAGAAATTTGGGGTTGAATTAGCATTTATTTTTTGCTATCCATAAATTATGGCAGTGTGCATATCAGCTCTGCCGTATTTGTCTGGATTGACAGACCAAAATAATCTGATATAATATATTCATATAGGTTATCCCACTGCGCTGTCATTTCTAGTAAGCACAATGACAGCTACGTTGGGGATAATGCCTAACGAAGCTTTCGAATCGAATATAGATATTCAAAAGCGGAGTGGCATTAGAAGGTTAGACCAGTAAAAAATGAAAATCAACAATCTGGGTAAACCATCGCTTACCGAATTAATAATTCTTTTTACAGAGAATTAGTATTTTCACTACCCTCCGCAAGGAGGGTTTTTAGTAACATGACGGATCCAATACCAAATAAAAATTTACTTTTCAAAACTACCGCGACTCTTGTTGGACTATCACTTATATTGCAGGCTTGTTCCCCATCTAACGCCGTCTCAACAGAATCAAATGGTTTATCTCCAACACTGCCTGGAGAATCTTTACCTAATCCAACTAATGCTACCATTCCCGGATCAATCGATCAATACTATCCTAGCACTATAACAAATGTTGATCAATTAGCGTATGAAGATCTTGTCCAAAATACATTTAGAGAGCAAATCGCAAATACTAATAGAAGTTTTCTCGACTCAATTCAACCGCTACTCCCAGTTGATATTAAACCTGAGGATATACAATCTACTAGCTTAGGAACAAATATTAGTATATTGGATGAACATAATATTAATACTCAACCGAGTAGTATTAATTTCACAAAAAAAGATGGTACAATGTCCTCTGTCGTATTATTTAATATTACTACTAAGGATGGTACTAAGAAATTATATGCCTATCAAAAAAATCTATTACCTGAAAATAGTGAAATAATTGAGCGAGTTGATCCAGTACAGCTGGCTGTTGATGATAAAGATCAAAATGATCTTATAGTCGTTGTCCTGCCAACCGATGATGATAAATTAGGAGCTCTGCTTACAGGTTTTCAAGATGCGATACTCCCTAATAATGAAATAGTAGAGTTAGCAGTACCCTATGGAATTGATGGAATTAATCCTGATTTTTCTCTTATAAAGGCAACTGCTGAGTATAATGATTCATTGATTGGAGTTGCTGTAATAGAAGAAGATAAATTAACCGGAAGTTTAATTATAGATCCTAAATTTCTAGGATCGGATGAATTTCCAGTTCCTCAAGATAGTAATTTTATTCAAGTTTCTCTTTCTGAAGGACTTACACCTGTCTCACCAATTTCAGACAATGAATCCTCCCCCGAACCGGTCACTCCAACACCAATTCCTCCGACTGAAACTCCTCAACCTACTCCAACAATAGAATTATCACTACAAAAGCAATTAGAACAAAAGTATGGCAAATTGGCACCTTGTATACAAGACGAAGATAAAATTCATTATTACACCAGTGGAGAAATTCCCAGTGAGGTTGGGTTTAAATATACTACAGTCTATCCTACTGGTAATGACAAGATAATTCCATTAATTTGGGGCGATTCTGCAGAGCCTCGAGACGTTAGAGTTATTGAGGTTGCTTGCGCAGATAAGACTGGTAATGTAATAGAACCTACTATGTGGCTACCTATCGGTGGTAATAAATTTGGTGGTAAAATAAATGATAGTGATGCAACAGAAAGAGGAACTTTACTCATTTATTATACCACCACAGACAACAGAAACGGTGCCAGTTCTCTAACTGATGAAGAAATCTTAGAAAGAATAAAAGATAAAGCAATCAAAGTAAGTATACCCGTGTCCGTTCCTCTAGATTATGTCCCTCCTAAACAACCTTACTTTGAAGTAGGTAAATTTGCGGTTTTTTCTAATGAATTACCTATTGAAGCTCTTAGAACATATCCACAACATAAAGAACAATTAAACTTACTTATTAATCATCTGAGTGTGACAGTAGAAAACTTCTTGTTATACCCACTAGAGATAAACATAATTGATCCTCCTACGCAATAACTCTATCAAGGCATACCCTTATCTTTTAATACTGAAATTTAGCTTGACTTAATATTTCTAAAGGTTTAAGATGAAAAAATGCATATACCTATTAATAAGAAATGGGTTTTATTAACTATTTTTTTATTTTGTGCCATTCTAATTTGGATTGCCGTATCTATATCCATTCAAAAGAGCAAGCAAAAATTGCTTGAAAAAAAAACCTTTGGGTACACTCAGGGTGTTCCAAATTCAATTTTTAAAAATAACGATCTCCTGATAGTTAAAAACAAAAATGAAGCTGGAGGTTATCCGTTTCTTTCCGAAAAAATAGTCCAAATTCCAAATATTCACTGGCAACTTCGTTATTTTCAGCCTTATTTAAAAGCGATAACTATTAAAAATGGGGCGGTATTTTTGGAGACTGAGTTTAAAGACTTAAATAACAATCCAAAAACTGTTGCTGTTTTTGCGGGTGGAAAACTCAACAATAAAGAAATACCATTTATATATTTTGTCAAGAATGGAAGAGTGGTTCGAATACAAAATCAGGATCAACTAAAAGAATTATTAACCTTAAATCAACGGATAAATATTGAATACCTTCAAACAGCCGAGAATTATCAGGAAGCAATGAATAGTGATATCTGCAAACTTCACAACGATCCGGTTTGTAAAATTGCGGAATTTGTCAACCAGCATCAGAACGAATATTTAAAATTTTTCCAAACAGGCGAATTACCTGATGATTTATTCCTCATGGCATTATCGATTCTTGATAAATTGAATGAAAACTAGCTTAATGAGAATTAAACTATTCTTGGCAATAATTGTATTAAGTTTCGTTATTCTTTTTTTAGGATCCGGCAATGTATTTTCCGGCTGCTCTGCGGGACAAACCTGTAGCGGTGGTACTGCTGGAGGATTATGGAAAGTTGATTCTTGTTCGGCTGCTATATCGTATTGTAAAGAAGAGGTCTCAAAAAATAATTCGATATCTTGTGATAACGCAGATTGTGGAGATAAAAATTATTGTGTCGGCTCTTGTCCTTCACTTAACCATGATGGTACGTGTGGTGCTGCCCTAACCACCACAAACTGCTCATATGTAAGTTGTTGTC
>MGAF01000056.1:33839-34098 GCA_001789635.1 Candidatus Roizmanbacteria bacterium RIFCSPLOWO2_01_FULL_35_13
TGTCGTCCTTTCAGGATCGGCAATTCCTAATTCCGGCACTGCTCCTCTAAACGGAGTAGATTTAAGAGCCTCAGTCGGAGGCACTACGACTGGGAGTATAAGATATCAGTTTAACTGTGTTCAAGGTGACAATACTTGGGATCTTGACGTTACATCTAGTACTAACCCATATACCGCAACTAATCTTTGTGATTACTCAACCTCCGGTTCTAAAACTGCAACTATAAATGTCATAAGAAATAGTTGTTCAGATTTTGCG
>MGAF01000057.1 GCA_001789635.1 Candidatus Roizmanbacteria bacterium RIFCSPLOWO2_01_FULL_35_13
TATAGTCCTCGGTTAGATCGTAGAAGTAAACATTGTAGTACCATAGTTGATAAAAGTATGTAACGGCGATAATCACCATTAATAATCCAAGAATGCCAAACGTGATTAAACCTAAATTGCCAATAGAAAAAGCAAATGAGAAAAAAATCAGGACGAATGAAACGTAGATTACTAAAAACAATATAATGTAGACCAAAGTTGAGGTTATAGTTTTTTTTAATACTTTCTTCGTGCTTAAGGGAAATTGTTCCCTCGTTTTACTCATTGCTATTGTCATATTAATTTACTTTTATTTACTCAATAACTTCGTAAAAAGTCAATATTAATTCAATGTTAATTATTTTCACATTCCGTAACACATGGCCAATTAATATTCTCATTAACGGTACAGAGCTTAATACACTTTTCTTCTGCTGTTTCCATTAACTGAATTGTAGAGATCATTTGATCAAACAAATCCTTATTCTTAATTAATTTCGCCTTATCACTAGAGTCCAAACTAAAATCGTAAATATACTTTTCCCGTTTCAACATAAGTTTATAAGAATAAATTTTTTGAGAGATATCTGGAGAGCTCTCGATGTACATCGTATAACCATCATATCCGGCTATCTGTACCTCAGTTAAGTTTTGTGCATTTTTATAGATATTGATATTTTCAGGACTATTCATATAATAATCTTTTAAAGTTGAATATCCCTCTTTGATCGAAGGTATTACTCTGAATTCAAGGCTGTTGTCATGTGAGATTAGAGTTAAGATCGAATCAGATTCCTTGTTCATTTGTCTAAAAACTGAGAGAGGATATGATATTTTGTACCCGGCTTTTGTGGCATCATACACAATCCAACCCTTACTAGATTTATTATTGTTTGTGCTGCTTTCTGAAGTGATATTATATAGATTCATTATCATTCCCGGGTGATTCTCTATAATTCTTTTTCTTTCGCCAGGAACAAGCGGATTATATTCCAAACTAATAAAGCGTAATTTTTTTAGACTATCAAGTTGTTCTGGAAATCTGGTAAATTGATTCTTACCCAGATCAATATGCTGCAACTGCTTTAGCTCGGTTATTTCGGGTGGCAGTCGGGTGAGCTTGTTGTTATATAAGTACAAATGCGTTAACTGGTTAAGATTTTTAATCTCAGGTGGAATTACACTTATTTGATTATTATCAAGCCGTAGAATTCTTAAGTTTTTTAGTTCAAAAACCTCGCTTGGAATATAAGTAAGATTTTGCAAACCCAGATTTAAAGAACAAACGGAGTTTTTATTTAGCAAAGCCGAATTCAAATCACTGTAGGTAGTCATTTCTTTACCGCAGGGATAAGTGCTCTGATATATTGATCTGGCGTAAAATAAAACAAATATAACTGGAATAATAAAATAAAAAACTATAATTCCAAGATAGATCAAGACCCCCTTTTTTCTAGAGACTATTGAATCGTCTTTTATTACATAAGTATTTGCAATTTTATCATGCCAGGTTTGTTTATTTTCGTCCCATAATGCCCATAAATAGCCTAAACCCCCAAAAGATCCTGAGATCATTCTTCCGATTGTTTCCCTGATTATTATTTGAATTAAACTAAGTTTTTCTCCAGAAACAGAGATGACTTTAATTTTTACCAGTCTTTTCCCCAATGTTGTATTGTAACGTTTCAACAGGATGATATTGTATATTGGTTGACTAAATAAACATAGAAGGTACAAAAAATTAATATTTAAATCAGATCTATTGGTATATAAAAAAGCCCGTAAGAATATCAAATAGATAAGCGGCGGAAAAAAGATGAAAAAATCCAGGCAAAAAGCTTTTATTCTGTCAAAAAAACCAGCAATCGGTAGAATTTGTTCCTGGCTGGTTGGAAGAGGTAATTCTGTCTGAATAGAGCTTTGTTGAGGAAGATTTTGTTGACCATTATTGCCCATATTATGAGTATAACACTCATTAAAAAAAGCAATAATTAAAAAATTTATGCATTAATATTTTTATTTTATCTGAATGTTTGTATTTCTAAAATTACCTCTCTATAATCAAAGTAGAAATATTTTATTTGAAATAAATGAACAATAATTATTCCTCTCTATATGCCTCTTTCTTTGAAAGGCTGGGAGCAATTGCAGTCGATTGGTTGATTATTTTATTTATATTCTTTGTTTTAAGGACAATTTTAGCTTTATTTATTCCTTCTTCACTTTTACCCTTTATTATATTAATTATTTTTCCAATTTTTTCTGTTCTTTATAACGTCCTGTTTATCTACAAAACAGGGAGAACCCCGGGAAAAAGAATCGTCGGAATAAAAGTAATTAATGAGGTTGGAACTATTAGTTTTGGCAAGGCATTTTTGCGAGAGGCAATCTTCAAACCATTATCCTTCATCCTTTTGGGAAGCGGATTTATTTACATGTTTTTTAATCAGAAAAAACAAACCTATTACGACAAAGTTTTAAATTTAGTAGTCTTAAAGCAGTCCCAAGCTTCGTGGGTCAAAAAAATATTCCTAATCATAATTATTATTGGATTTGTTTTATATCTAATTCAATTAATTATGATTCCTGTGGCTTTTTACCGATTTTATGATGATGATAAAAAGTCTTTTATAATTGAGTCCATTCAGGAAAAAATTAAGATAGTAGAAATTTCCAGACCGCTAGTAAAAAAATATGGTAGTGAAGCAGAATTGGATAAAATAAAAGCCAAACAACAAGAACTGTGTTCAAATAGATTTTTTGGAATATTCGGAAATAAAGATTGCCAACTTGAAGAGTTGGACTTGCAGAGCCTTCGCGATTTGGAGCAGACCTATGAACAAGCTATTAACTATATCGTAAATGTTCAGAGTAAGATAGATGATTCTCAATCTCCGACTCCTACACAAACAGACCCTGGCGGTGAAACTAACAATTGGAAAACATATGTTAACCTGTATTATTCCTTTAAATATCCGCCTGATTGGTTTCTCAAAGAACCAATTGTTTTCGGGTCAGGCTATGAATCGGATTTTGAATATAGCAATAATTTAGCATTCCGTTTATTTGAACAAAGTAATAGCAATCCGAAGACAAACAATCCATATTCTTTTAATGAATTTATGGGCGACACTATAAAGTACGAGTCAATAAATGATATTGAGCTCGACAAACAACCGGCTAAACATTTATTTATTCGCGGAAGCGTTCCGGCAGAAGAAGAAGTTATTGTCTTTTTGCCTCATCAACGAGCTATTCTATCATTTTATTATCAGCCAAGTATTTATAAAAAAAATACAATGATCTTAAATCAAATCCTATCAACTTTTAAATTTAATGATGATTCTAATGAAGTCGTAGGAATCCGGCTGGATAAATGCTGTACGTGTCCCGCTACTATCCCGTTATCGATTATTGGGCAAAACAGTTGGATTGACTATGATGACTATATTGATTCAAAAGGTCCTTACGTTAACTACTCCCCTCAAGGTTGTCTTGATAAAGTCTGTTCACCTTGTTCTTCTATACCGGAGAGGGGAATTTCTCAAATTCAACTTGAGACTGGTTGGTACTGGGGGAACATCAATCAAAAGTTAGCGGGGACACCCGACGACTGGATTTTCACAGGAGCCGGAAAAACCACCTGTTGGCATAAATCGAACATAAATTGTTATTAATAAAATTTCATTAAAAAAATTTATAGTTAGGAAATTAGGAATTTTATATGAAATTTAAACTTAATAAGCTTTCGTGGCTCCTCATTACAATTGCAATAGTATTACTTGTAGCGTAAAAGTAAATCTGCATCCTATTTCCCTACATCTTTCTTACGCCTCTCTTATTGACTGTTTAATTTACTGGCGAATAATGATAAGTTACATGAGAAGCCTCATTCATTTTATGAATACTTACGGGATATTATTGGCAGAATGGGTAGACGATTTGGTTTATTTATTATTGAGCCTGAGCAAAAAACTGATTGTATTTTTTCAATTTTTTCCTACAACTTAAGTAAAGCGGTTTCTTCATTAGATATATTGCGTAATAAGAAATTTAAATTATTATTTACGTCATTCTGGTAAGCCAGGTGCAAGACTGTACCTGGCGCATCCAGAATCGTTATTAATCAATTTGTAGATTCTGGACAAGCCAGAATGACAAATTGATTGCTAATTATGCAATCGTTCTATTTATGTATAATTAATATTGATGAAAGCAGCGCAGATAAATAAATACGGTGGCTATGAAGTTTTTGAAATAAATAATGATGCTCCAAAACCTACAGTTGGTGAAGGAAAAGTATTAGTAGAGGTTTATGCTGCAAGTATTAATCCTTTTGATAAAGCAGTTAGAGCCGGTTTTATGAAAAATATGATGCCGTTAAATTTTCCCGCGATTCTGGGTGGGGATTTTGCCGGAGTTGTTAAAGAAATCGGAGAAGGAGTCACGGAATTTAAAGTCGGTGATGAAGTCTTTGGATCCGCCAATATTTTTAGCGGCGGATCAGGCTCTTTTGCAGAATTTGCCACTGCAAAAGCCCGTAATGCAGCAATTAAGCCAAAAAATATTACATTCGAGCAGGTCGGAGCTTTGCCTCTGGTTGGGTCAAGCGCCGTTCAGGCGTTGGAAGAGCACATGAATTTGCATAACGATCAGAAGATATTAATTCACGGTGGAGCAGGTGGAATTGGACATATTGCAATTCAACTAGCTAAAACCTTAGGAGCATATGTTGTAACAACAGTAAGTGGTAATGATAAAGATTTTGTTAAACAATTGGGAGCAGATGAAGTGATAGATTATAAAAATGAAAAATTTGAAGAAAAAATAAAAGACCCTTCGACAGGCTCAGGGCAAGTTTTTGATGCAGTTTTTGATACTGTAGGCGGAGAAGTAACAAATAAATCTTTACAAGTCTTGAAAAAAGGGGGAGTATTGGTTTCGATGATCGGTGAACCTGATGCCAAGTTCGCAGAAGAACGTGAAATTACGGCAATTAGACAAGGAACAAAAGTAAATACTAAGCATTTGGAAAGGCTGGCACAATTGATTGAAAACGGCAAAATAAAAGTAAATATTGCTAAAATTTTTCCTCTTGATCAAATTCAGGATGCTTTTAAATATCAAGAAGAATTACATTCGCGGGGAAAAATCGTGCTTAAAATTAGATAACGACTTCATTGAATATGAAATTAAGCAAAAATAAAATATTCTGGTTAGTTATTTTATTGGTTGTTGTTGCTGTTTTATTTTTTTCAAATAGAGAAATTTCCACTGGTATAAAAAATCAAACCCAAGAAACAAAAAACCCTTTAGCTCAGTTAATTAAGCAAACCTCTCCTACACCTTTTTCCTTTCAGGAACTGACAATTCCGTTTCTGCGTCAACAAAAATATGAAAGCAGTTTAGGAGCCTTGGAAAAAAATTACGAAAATAGTCAATATACTGCATTTTTAACCAATTACACTTCAGACGGCCTAAGAGTTAATGGCCTTTTAACTGTTCCAAAAGAACCTGTCCCGCGAATCCCGACTGAGTCGGGAGAAGTGGGATGGCCGGCAATAATATTTATTCACGGGTATATTCCGCCTGCTCAATATAATACAGTTCAGAATTATTATGATTACGTTGATTATTTAGCCAGAAACGGATTTGTAATATTTAAAATAGACTTAAGAGGGAATGGAAATTCAGAAGGAGAACCCGGTGGAGCGTATTATTCAGCCGATTATATTATTGATACTTTCAATGCTTACTCAGCTTTGCAAAATTCTGATTTTGTAAATCCAAATAAAATAGGTCTATGGGGACATAGCATGGCAGGCAATGTAGTTATGAGGAGTTTTGCTGTTAAGCCCGAAATTCCTGCAGTTGTTATCTGGGCTGGAGCTGTTTACTCATATACCGATATGCAGGAATTCGGGATCAACGATTCAAGTTATCAGTCACCGGGAACAAGTACTGAAAGATCCAGAAAAAGGCAAAGAATCAGAGATACTTATGGAGATCCGAACTCCGATAATTTTTTCTGGCAGCAAATGGCCCCGACAAATTATTTAGATGATCTAAAAGGTGCAATCCAAATACATCATGCAGTTAATGATACGGTTGTAAACATCGGCTACAGCAAGAATTTAATTTCATTGTTGAATAAAACACAAGTACCTCACGAATTACAGGAATATTCCAGCGGCGGGCATAATTTAAACGGTTCTACCTTCAACGAAGCAATGCAAAAAACAGTGAAATTTTTTAAGAAATATTTATGAATATTTCTAGTGATATAATTAATCCAATTATTTAATTTTTAACTTTAGTGGTTTAATTCCTCGCAGCTAGCTGCGAAATGTTTGTCATCCCCGCGTAGGCGGGGATCCAGTTTGTAAATTTTCATTACAAATATGATTATTTTAGTCTGGATTCCCTCCTTCGAGGGAATGACATAAAGATATCTCGTCCGCTTGCGGCGAGGAGTATGTCATTTATTCGATTAATTGGTGGAATATGAAAATTGCAGTACTTGGAACTGGAATGGTTGGCAGGACACATGCGGGTAAACTTTCGCAGCTCGGTTATGAAGTTGTAGTAGGAACAAGAGTTGTCATAGCAACAAAATTAAAAGATAAACCTGACATGATGGGTAATCCTCCGTTCAGCGCATGGTTGAAAGATAATAAAAAAGTAAAATTGGAAAATTATTCTGATGCGGCAAAGCAAGGAGAAATAATTATTAATGCAGTTAAGGGAGAAGTTGTGGTTGAAACATTAAAAAGCCTTGAACAGGAACTTTCCGGCAAAATTCTTATCGATATTTCAAATCCTCTGGATTTTTCCAAGGGAATGCCTCCGACACTTTTTGTCAGCAATATTGATTCCTTAGGAGAGCAGATTCAAAAAGTCCTGCCGAGAACTAAAGTTGTCAAAACTTTAAACACTCTGAATGCTTATCTGCAGGTTGATCCCAATCAGTTAGCCAATGGCGATCATGACATTTTCATCAGCGGAAATGACGCTGAGGCAAAAGCAAAGGTTGTTGGATATTTGAAAGAATGGTATGGTTGGAAAAGAGTAATCGATCTAGGAGACATTACAACAGCCAGAGGCGCGGAGATGGTTCTTCCCTTATGGTTGCGACTTTTCAGCACCCTTAAAAAGCCAATGTTTAATATTAAAGTTGTGACAGAATAGAATATGAAAAAAACATTTAAAGAAAAAGTTTATGAGCTTTGTGATGCGATTCCAAAAGGTAAAGTTGCAACTTATGGACAGTTAGCAAAACTGGCTGGTCAGCCTAAAGCTGCGAGAGCAGTAGGTGCCTTTATGAGGATGAATCCTGATGCTCCGAACACTCCTTGTCATCGGGTAGTTTCGGCTAAAGGTGCTTTAACCGGTTATTCAGGTCAAGGTGGAGTCGCGGGTAAAAAGAAATTACTGCTTAAAGAAGGAATCAGTTTTAAAGGATCCTTGGTTGAACTTTCTGTCTCCCAATGGAAAAAATAAATCAAAATAAACTGATTAATCTTTTTAAATCTCCTAAGTTTAAAAAGATAATGATAGCTTTAGGCGTTATTTTTTATATTTCTGCTTTTATTATTGCTTTTAATCCCAAACCTTTTTTAAAGTTAGGTTATTTAGGCGTTTTTGTATTTAGTCTATTCGGCCCAGGGATGATTCTTGTTCCGGTGCTTGTAGGAAAACTGAATATTTTTATTCTGGCTTTTGTTATTGCCCTAGGTATGGCTTGTAATGACAGCGTCAGCTGGCTAGTCGGCAGAAGCGGTGATATTATAGTTAAACGTACAAAAAAGATAGAAAGACTAGAGAAAACTATCAATAAGTTTGGATCCTGGGCTTTATTCTTTTGGTCATTAATTCCCTTTCCTTATGATTTGGTTGGTTTAATCGCCGGCTATCTGGAGCTTTCCTATAGAAGATTTATCATTCCTACTTTTTTTGGCAAGTTTATCAGGTTTATTTTACTCGGATTGGGAATAGTAAAATATTTTAGTAAAATGTAAATGTGGATATAGTTTTTTCTGATCATGCCGAATTTCAACTGAAGAAACGTAGAATATCTAAAGAGCTTGTTAAAAAAGCCGTGTTAAATCCACAGAGTATAGAACCAAGTTTTCGGGGAAGGAACTTGCTTAGATCGATGATTGGTGATAAACTATTAGAAGTTGTAATCAAAACTGAAGGTTCTGTTGTTATAGTAATAACAGGTTATTATTTAAATTAACTCTTATGAAATTAAGATACGATTCAAAAGTAGATGCGATATATATTGAATTAGCGAAGGGTAAATATAGTAGGACAAAAAAAGTTTCCGACTCTATTTTAGTGGATGAGGATTCAAAAGGTAAGATTTTAGGAATCGAGATTTTAGACGCCAAACAAAATATCACTGCTTTTGATCCCCAAAATACTAAATTTGTCGTCCAAACTGCATAAATTAGTGGTTTTTCTTCAAAAAAATAGTACAATTTGCTTGAAATATGAAATTAAAGATGATTACCCCTATTCATTATTTCCATAATAGTCATCGTAACTCTTTTCCTAACGAAATAATACTTGGAGAAAATTTAAGTTATTTTGGAAATCTTATGAGTAAACTTAGTTCAAGTAAAGAGTTTTTTATATGTTAGAGATTTTAAGATTACTCTTGTCAGATCCGTTATTTACTCCTCTTTTTAATCTATTATCCCTTTAATTTTAGGTTACACCGCTTTTTCTAGTTATAGGGCTTGGATAGAGTCTCAAAGAACGAATGAGTTAAAATTACTACCTGTACTTGGAATTTATATACGTGGACAAAGATTGCAAGAGAAAAGAATATGCATCAAAAATTCTGGTCTTCATTCAGCATATAATATTAAAATTTTTCCAATCAGATTTTTAATGAAAGATGTAGATCTAATTTGGGAATATTTTTTAAGACTTCCAGAGACAAATATTCTACTTGTTAATGAGGAAAGAGATTTAGAAATTATTGGTCATAGTAACGGTCATAAACAAAATATAGCAAATTTTTTTAAGTCGATTTTAGATCCATCTATTAAAAATAAATTACAAGATATCACGTTAACAATCATATTTGAAAATGCTTTAGGTGTAAAATATGTAACTCAAATAAAAAGCGGCAAGCAACAAATTAATATATCTTTACAACCTAAAAGACTAAACTGGTCTAAGAAAGTCGAGATTTTAGTTAATGATACATATTTAAATGTAGAATTAAAACTTTACAAACTTATTTAGTTTATTAAAAAAAGATTTAAATAAATTTTATTTTTAAAGAAAAATTTAATAGAATTTTTTCTTAGTTTTTGGCTACGAGTTTGAAGTCGATGACGTTTTAACGTTAATTAGTAGTTATATGAATTCGGGATTGGTCGAGGACGGCGGAGTATTGAAGTTGCGTCTTCATTTGGACTTGATAGGTTTTTGCACCCTGTCCGAGTTGAATTGCAGCGATCCTGAAATTTTGAGTGGTACCGCTTGGGTATAAAAATTCAGAATTGCTTACTACGTACTTGTCCGTTTCATTGTAAAGCCTGACCTCGACGATCTGATTAGTGCTTGGCACATGCGTTGACGCTTCAAACAAAACCTTTTGGATATTTGCGTATTTTGTACTATCAATTTCAGCTTTAACTCCCGGTACATCTGTCCAGTCGGCGGCAGTGCTTGAGCCGGTACCCAGTGGAATGAAAAATTCCTTAACAGTAGCTTGATGTTGACTTGATTCGGTTGGTTGAACAACAGGAGCTGTCGTCGGAAGAGTTCCTGTTTGAGTTTTGGCTAAACGGGGAGTAGCCGAAAGGGCTTTTTTTAAGGGAGCAAGTGCCCTATCAATTTCTGAAACACAATTTGGCGAACAGTTTTGTGATTGGGATTCATCAGCAGACGGAAAAATAGGAGTAGGGGTTATGGAAATTGAGACAGCACGTGACTGACTTGAATATTTATTTTTTTTATCCATTAAATTAATTGCGGCAAATAAATCCAACAGCAGAATATTCAGGAAAATTAAGAAGAAGACTATAGTTGGGAAATTCCTCTTTATCCAGGATTGATGGTTAGGGTTCATAGAGTATAAATTTACTATAATTAATACCACTAGGTTGTCATTAATCAATGATAGCAAATGACAGCTTCGTTAGGTATTTATCTACATTGTTAGTTTAATCGTATAATACCGCGAAGTCAGGTATAGTCTTGCATCTGACGAAGTAGTCTAAGAATACCAAAATGGAAATAGGAAAAACTTTGGTCGCATCCACCCATAATTTAATTATTATTTTAATTGGAGATGCTGCACAAAGGGCCGTAATCGTAAATAACAGTGTATGTTATTTACGAACGAGCCCTTAGTATGTAAAAAATAGGGAAGAGTGGAGAAGTTGGTTGGATCGATATGGCAAGAAAAAGGCCCAAAGAATTTCAAAAGCGCCTGAAATATTTCTTAAAAATGACTTCAAAAAATAAATTTTTTGGGATGATTAAATAAGGGTGTTATTTAACTTTTGTTTCCCTCGTAGGGTTGAATCAGTAATTTTTTGTCAGAAGTAACTGTAAGTCACACAACCGATCCTGGAGATAGCCGTTTTTATTTCTTTCTTATTTTACTTGGAATTGTTATTTGATATCAATCTCTGACAATTACCTTAGTTTGAATTTGCACACTTTCGGAATATCAGAAATTCTGATTTTTTCAAGAGTCGGACTAGAAGTTTACGATATTTTAACAAGCTATAGTAGTGCAGGTGATTTGGCCGTTATCACAACCACATGAATTACATCCATCTTCGGCTTGAAAACCTTGACCATGTTGATAGGTTTTGCCGTTATAAACACACGCTTTTTTTAATGGATTAATCTCATTCAATTTCTTCAAACTTTGTTCCTTTCCTAAAAAATAACCAAGCATTAATCCTAAAATAAATATCATTACCAATAAAGCACTAATATTTATTTTATTATTCATAATATGTTTATACACGACCAAATTTAATTTTCAATAGCAATTTTATTACCTTTTAAATAATTTTAGTTTTTCTTTTGCCAAATTAAGATTTTGATTATAAAAAAGAGCTTTTTCGTATTCTTGTCTAGCTAAATCATTATTTCCCTGTTTTTGGTAGATTTGACCGCGGGAAGTTTTAGCGCATCTAGAGTCGTTGTTAATCAATTTATAGATTCTGAACAAGCCAGAATGACAAATTGATTACCCTAATTCGCAACGGGTCTTATGTACTAATACTGCAACGGATGTTGTAGTATTGGTTACTTTTTCCAGACATGAAACTAGGAAAAACTTTCAGAAATTTACTAATAGTTATAAAAGAATCAGAATTGGATGGATTGACGGAGCAAGAAAAAGACCGGAAGAATTCCAAAAACGCCTCAAATATTCTCTTGGTATGACTGCAAAAGATAAAACATTCGGGATGGTTAAATAAATTTTACTTTGCAGTTGCAACATACGGGCTTACCAAAATCTTCTTATCTTTTGTAACAGTTAAAGTGACTACACAATTAGGCGTAAGCCAATTTAATTGTCTTCTAATTTTTAGTGGAATTGTAAGTTGGCCTCTATCTCTGATTATGGCTGTTGTATGTATTTGCATACTTTCAGAATATCAGAAATTCTGATTTTATCAAGAGTGATCAAAATTTGCTATTGTTGCAGTCTGAACATATAATACTGCTATACCAATACCTACAGAACAAGCTGCAGAGATATGGACAAAAATGGTATTTGTTAACCAACGAGGGGGTTTATCTTGGAAAGAAGGATTAAACCCTAGTGGTAGTACGCACAATGATCCAAGAGAATTTCCAGAGAGATATATAGCTATATCTACGCTACGCCCAGTGCATGAATATGAGGATTCATTGTCAACTAATCACTTAAGAAAACAATCTGATGGTGAGTTTGTTGCTGAGGAGCCAGAAAACACAGGAGTAATAGCTCTCTTAAGGGTGGCTAAATTTTTTAATTTAAGAGTATCACAACCTTCTAATGCTTTATTAATAGGAGCTTTTAATCCAGCTGCAGTAAACTCAACACTTGCTTGGCTCGATAGTAAAAATTGGTACTCAACTAATTTAACCGTTGTTGATAATTCAGCAATCACCTTGGAGGCAATAAGATTAATGTGTGAAGAAGGGATTACAAGTCAACCTGAAAGGCTCGAATTAACACATAGTGATTACTTTGATTATATATCTTTGAAAAAGCCTGAACTGATAATAGGAGACGGACTGGATGCTTGGTTAATACCGGGTTTTGATAATCCAAGCATTTATAAAAAATCTCCATACGCGAAATTTGAAAAACTTTTAATGCATGTTGCTTATCAAATGTCAGATCATGGAACATTTTTATCTAGAGTGAAGATTAGTCAAAACGATCCAAGAAGTAAAGGTTATGTTAAGGCTGCAGAAAAGACTATCCAGGAAAGAGTTAAATTGGTTTTAAGTCAAATTGGTCCAATAGCTACTGAGGTTGATAGGTCAAGTTTAGAAGAAATGCTAGAAAGTTTTTTTGATCAGGATGAAGCTACTGTTTTTTGCGGATTAGAAGAATTAATTCCTGATAATAAAGCAGTTACTACTAGAGTAGGAAAGCAAGCTGAAAAGGTTTTTGAAAGACTACATAAGCGATATTTTTCAAAAGCAGAAAAAATTAGAGTATATGATCCAAAATTTGACTGTGCTTATCTTAATTTTGCATGTCAGTTGTAACACAAAGTTATAAGTATTATTCAAAAGTTTTTAAAGCTTCTTGAGCTGGAGTGTAATTATGCTTATATAAAATAGCTTTTTCGAATTCCTGGCGGGCAGCTTCTTTATCGTTTTGCTTTAAATAAATTTGACCCCGCAGATAATATAGTTCGGAAAAAGCCAGATTTCCGTTATTCAGAATTTTGTCAGTTATCTGGAAGACGCGGTCGTAATTTCCAAGTTCGTAATAGGCCTGAATCGGCTCGATCTGATACCAGAGAGTTCTGAAAGGTAGTAGATTTTCAATTTTTTCAAATTCTTCGACTGATCTTTGAAAATCTCCAACTTCATAGAGTGCAACCGACAGATTAAATCTCGTATAAATGTCATTTTCATTTTCGACTAGCTTGCCCTGAGCTTGTCGAAGGGCTTTTTGCCAGGCAATTTTTTCATTCAAATCTTCACCTAAAATTGTTTCTACTATTTCTTGTTTATCATTTGGAACCAAAACTAAATATTCGTGATTAAATTTTTCCCAGATCGCTAAAAAATCAACATAGGTGTACCAGAGATTTTTATTCTGTAAAGAATCATTCTGGATTAGTTGGCCAGTCTGATCGTTATAGCCCTTTACCAGTCTAAAATGTCCGATGTCTTCATTTACTTTTGTTAGGGTTCTTGTCAGAATTGGAATGTCATAAGTTATAAATTTTTTGATTAATTCAATATTTCCGTTTGGTCTATGATAGGGAATAAGGTCAAAATCCTTAGCTTTTTCCCCAAGTTCTTCCAAGGTTACGGATTTATCGTCGTTGTCTCCCTGCGGATTCTGATACGGCCTTAATTCATTGCCTAATTCCTGTTGACTGACATTAATTCCGTAGTGTGAAAGAGTCATGGAAAGGGCAGCCGGTCCGCAGTTATTAAAAGTTTGAAAGACATGATAATCGGTTGGCAAGATCTTTGATTCGGGAGGCTTTTTAAGTTTTATTTCAGTTACAGCAGGCGTTGGAGAATTTATATTCCGGTTAATAACAGGAACAGTAATAGTAACTTTTTTAGAACTTAAAAAATAATAATTTATTAGCAAAAAGCCTATAAATCCAAGTGTAAAAAATGCCAAAATATATTTGGGCATTATATTATTCTATCAAACTAAAGTCCGTTCATAAATATATAATTTATGATTACGGACTTTTGTGCCACAGCCTCGAGCGTTGCGCTTACAAATTTCTAAAGGATGTGGCCTAAAATGAAGTTTTTCTTATTTTTTTCTCTAATTTTATTAACATTATTTTCAGTTGGATTTTTTTACTTAAATCAAAATAAAAATCAGCAAGTTTTATCAGTTAAGTCAGAACCTTCTTATTGGCTTGTACTGAAAAGAAAATCAAATATAGAACATCTTTATTTTGGTTCTGCTGGTGATGAAGGAAAAAGTAAATTAATAAAAATATTTAATGTTAAGTCAGGTATGCCTGGTGAATCTCCTACTCCGCTTCCCCAAATTCTCGGAAGAAAGTATTGGCTTATTACAGAAAAAATGGAGTCCTCCGATAATCCTGAAACCGCTCCTTATTTTTTAACACTGGATGTTCCGGTTAGTGAGCAGGAGCCTTTTGGTCCTACTCCTTATCTTGAGTGTAATGGGCAGTGTAACTGGAAATTGCCCGGGTATTTCGGACTGCACGGAGTTAACGGAGATATTAATAGACTGTCAAATGAAAATCAGGGTAGCTCAGGCTGTATAAGACATAAAGACGAGGATATCACTTTTTTATATAATATACTTGATCCAAAAAATGAAGAGATTAGGTATTATATTGATGATGTTTAAAAGTTTTTTTGTCATTCCCGCGCAGGCGGGAATCCAGATATGAAATATATATTTATCCTATTATTAATTTTTGCAATATTATTCCTCTTTTTTAAAGATAAATTTGTAAAGCAAAATGATAATCAATCAATTATTCCAACCCAACAATTATCTATTACAAATAAAGAAGATTCAAAAATTACAAATACCCAGACAGATTTTCCACAACAGCAAATAATTGCAGAAGGATTAGATACGCCGTGGGCAATAACTTTTTTACCTGAAGGTGATCTGCTCGTTACAGAAAGATCAGGTAGAGTCAGGTTAATTCTAAAAGATAAAGGATTACAAGTATCTGAAGTTGTCGAATTAAAAGAGGTGGAAGAAATTGGGGAGGGAGGTTTATTAGGTATAATATCAAATCCTCTTGAAGAATTAATTTAGAATGGGTAATATAGTAGTATATGAGAAACTATATTTCCCTCAAACCCA
>MGAF01000058.1:0-5202 GCA_001789635.1 Candidatus Roizmanbacteria bacterium RIFCSPLOWO2_01_FULL_35_13
TGAAAACAATCGGCTCGAACCATATTTTGCGAAACCGCCAATTCATTTTTGCCCCGAAAATCCAATACGAATTAGTCGCCGAGCGAAGCGAGGCGAACCCTTCAAACTTGCAATTTCCTCATTGGTGCCGTGAAGAGAAGTTGAACCCCCACGTTCTTGTGGACACAGTGTTCTAAACCCTGCGCGCCCCGTAAAAAAATTGTGGGCGAGAGAGGAGTTGAACCCCCACGTCCTTGCGGACACAGGGTCCTAAACCCTGCGCGTCTGCCAGTTCCGCCACTCGCCCTCCCAATTTTTTTATGGGATTATAATCTGCCAGCTATAGTCCCTAAAATAAATTTTAGGGATTCCGCCACCTTGGCTTCTACTTCATATTATACACCTTCTTGCAAAAACTCGTGACGTCGTATAATATAAAGAAATGGGAATTAAAGAGGCAGTGCTCCGCTTTTTGGAATATAGCGAGCTGGACAGAAATCTTTCATTAAAGACCGTGAAGATGTATGGATACTATTTACTCTTCTTTCAATCGTGGCTTCTTAAAACAAGGGTAAAGGGTGGAGGGGAAAGTAAAGACTATGAAGTCGAAAAAATAGACGATAATATTATCAGAAACTTTAGACTATATCTTTCTCATGAGTATAAAAATAAATTCAAGGGTGCGTTAAAAAGGCAGACCCAGAATTATTTTCTGGTTGCTCTTCGATCTTTTTTTCGCTATTTAATTAAACAAAAAGTCAATACGATTTCGCCCGAGATGATTGAATTGGGAAAACAAAGGGATCGGCAAATTAAACATCTGGAAGTAGATCAGTTGAGCAGACTTTTTAAAGCAGTAGACACTTCCGACGCAATGGGTGTAAGAGATAGGGCTATACTTGAGACACTTTTCTCTACCGGTTTACGGGTATCCGAGATGGTAGCTTTAAATCGTGAGCATGTAAATATTGAATCCGGAGAGTTTGGTGTTATCGGTAAGGGTGGAAAAGCCCGCGTTGTCTTCTTAACTAAGAAAGCAAAGGAATGGTTGAGAAAATATTTTGGCATGCGTAATGATCCCTATAAACCTTTATTTATCAGATATTCCGGTCCAAAAGCTGATGACGGACTTACAGATGAAAAAAAAAGACTTTCCGTTAGATCAGTTGAACGGATGATCGAAAAATACAGAAAAAAAGCCGGCATTTTATTTCATATTGGCCCTCACACACTGAGACATTCTTATGCTACCGATCTTTTACACGAAGGTGCAGATATACGGTCTGTACAGTTATTGCTGGGACATAAAAATATAGCAACAACTCAAATATATACCCATGTTACGGATGCAAAATTAAGAGAAGTTCATGAAAAATACCACTCGGGAAATAGGTAGTAGTAAATGGATTAAGAAACCAGTTTGGATAATGGGTAAAGAAGTTAGTAATAAACCATAACCATTTTTTTATATTTCATAATGTATTTTTTTAACAAATATAAAATCCAAATCCTTCTCTGGGTTTTTATCATAGCTTATTCAGTATATTTCTCCTGGTTTTCTGTACTGCGCTATAAAACTCTTTATGCTTCTTATTATGATTTGGGGATTATGCACCAGACGGTTTTTAACACTTACCAATCACTTAAAACCGGGGACTGGAGCAAATTTCTGGAATTGACCAACCCAACAGGCGCGGAACAGATTAAACGCATGGCAATACATAACGATCCTCTACTGGCTTTATTAGCGCCGTTATATTTTATATATCCCGGACTCGACACTCTTTTAGTCGTCCAATCAATTGTATTGGCTCTTGGAGCACTGGCTATTTTTAAAATTGCAAATTTTATTTTTCAAAAAAACCGTTATGCTCAATTTTTGTCGCTAATTTTCGCTCTGTCGTATCTTCTCTATCCTCCCCTTCAGTTGGCAAATATCTTTGAATTTCATGCCGTAACCCTGGCTACTACCCTGCTTTTATTCATGTTTTATTTCTGGCTGGTTAAAAAATATTGGTTTAGTTTTATTTTTTTTGGTTTAAGTTTATTGGCAAAGGAACAGGTGGTTTTAACGACGATGATGTTTGGACTTTATGGTCTATGGGTTTCTTTCCGTCATTCTGGGGAGCGAAGCGACTCCAGAATCGATTCTGGACCCCACTACGCTCAAAGAGCTACGAGGGGCAGGCAAGCCAGAATGACAAGCAAAGAGAAAATATTTTTAAGCGGAGTTATTTTTATAAGTATTTTTTGGTTTATATTTTCAGTTTTTTATATTATTCCGATATTCCGGGGCGGGAATCACTTTGCCGCTACAAGATACTCGGATTTCGGTGAGTCTCCCATAAGAATTATTATAGGATTGATGACCAATCCATACAGCATTTCAAAATATATTTTTAGGGATTACACCCTGAACTATTTAAAAACATTACTTGGGCCGGTTGGTTTTTTATCACTTCTATCCCCCATTCAGTTACTCATTGCATTGCCGGAATTTGCCATCAATCTCCTGTCCAAAAATCCCAATATGCGGAATGTTATATACCACTACACCGCGGTTATAACACCGTTTGTTTTTATTTCAGCAATATACGGAACTAAGAAAGTTATTAGTTATTTGTTAATGGTTATTGGGAAAAAAAATAACGAGAATAAAATAATTTTATTTATGTCAATCTATGTACTTTTTTTTGCTGTTGGGAACGCGTATTTAAATGGTCCTTTGCCGTATGCAAAGAAACAGAATATTCATCCGATAAAATGGCCGCAACCTCAGGCAAAAGATGCGGCTTTCTGGGGAAAAACTTTAAGGGATGAGAATTTAAGAATTTCGGCTACCGGTCAACTATCGCCTTTTTTTACTTCGCGGAGATATTTTTATACTTTTTCCGCCAGATACAGGCTGGCGGACTATGTTGTCCTTAGGCCAAGCGAAATTTACAACTATCCGGAGAAAAAAGAATTAATTCCGGTCTACGAAAAATTAATCACAGATAAGAACTTTCAGTTAATATATAAGAAGGAGAATTTTGAAGTGTACAAAAAACTATAAAATCGTTATCTGGTTACCTCGTTAGCTCGTTACCTAGTTGTTTGAATTAACAAGTTAACAAGGCAACTAGTAAACCAGTTAACTGGTCAATAATTATGTTGAGTATTATTATTCCATTTCATAACGAAGCGGAAAATCTGCCCACTTTAATTAAACATTTAATTGAAGTGTGTGAAAAAGCCGGTAAGGAATTTGAGATTGTATTGGTGGATGACGGATCAGACGACACAAGCGTCGCAATTTCCAATTTCCAATTTCTCCTTCGACAAGCTCAGGATCCCGAGCAAAGTCGAGGGACAATTTCCAAAAAAATAAAGTTAATTAAACATAAAAAAAGATTGGGAAAGGGGGAGGCGTTAAATACCGGGGTAAAAAATGCAGTAGGAAACGTCATTGTCTTTATGGATGCGGATTTGCAGAATGATCCGGAGGATTTACCTAAACTTTTAGCAAAAATTGACGAGGGAAATGATTTTGTTAATGGGATAAGAAAAGGAAGGCATGATGACAATTTGTTACTTAAATCCTATTCTTTTCTTGCAGAAAAATTTCTTAAAAAATTTATTCAATCTCCATTTACTGATATAAATTGTGGATACAAAGCATTTAAAAAAGTAGTTCTGTCAGAATTTTCATTCTATGGTAATAATTTCCGTTTTTTTCCGCTGGCGGTATTTTATAATGGATATAAGGTGACAGAAATTGAAGTGAAGAATAATCCAAGAAAATTCGGTAAAAGCAAGTTTGGTTCAGGTAAGTTGATTACTGGCATTTTTGATACTTTGACTGCCTATTTTATCTATAAATTCGCAGCACAACCTTTGCATTTTTTCGGCGTGATCGGTGGACTGCTTTTTACGGGAGGATTTATTATATCCTTAATATTGGCAGTCGAAAGGCTCTTTTTCGGCGTACTTCTCTATCAAAGGCCGGTTCTTTGGTTAGGATTAGCCCTTATCATTGTAGGTATACAGATCATAATGACAGGGATCATTGGCGAATTGATAGTTTACCTAGATAAGAAAAATACTAAATCCTAAACTCTAAAATCTAAATAAATTCAAATGCTTCAAAATATAAATCCAAAAAGATTTGATTTGGAAGATAGAACTTTAAAGTTTGCGGCTGACGTAAGGGTTTTTGTTAAAAAACTGCCCAAAAACATAACAAATCTGCGTGATATTCCCCAACTTATCGACTCAAGCGGCTCTGTTGGCGCCAATTATATTGAAGCTAATGAAGCTTTAAGTAAAAAGGATTTTTTTATGAGAATTAAAATTTCGAGGAAAGAGGCAAAAGAAAGTAAATATTGGTTAATATTAATAGATACATACCAAAATGTAGATTTGGAAAAAGATAGAAATAAACTTATTCAAGAAGCCTTAGAATTAACTAAAATATTCGGTTCAATACTAGAAAAAAATGTAACAAAGGAGTTTTAAATTTTTAATTTATTTATTTGTATTTGTTTAGAGTTTAGTATTTAGGTTTTAGAATTTATGAATCCCATACTTGCCTTAATTATTGCCAATATAATCTGGGGAGCGGCTTCGCCGATCTTTAAATTTGCCCTGGAAAATATACCTCCGTTTACGCTGGCTTTTATTCGCTTTTTCTTTGCCGCAATAATACTTTTTCCTTTTGTTAAAGGCTTTGATATTAAATTATCAGGGAAAGAGTGGATGGAGCTTATATTAGGAGCAATTTTTGGCATAAGTATTAATATAACTTTTTTCTTTTGGGGTCTGCAGCGATCTGAAAGTATTAACGCTCCGATTATTGCTTCATCCGGGCCGGTTTTTTTATATTTTCTTTCAATTATGTTTTTAAAGGAAAAAGGGCAATTAAAGATTTTTTTTGGCATGATTATAGCTTTATTGGGCGTAATGCTCATCATTTTTGCACCGATTTTGTTTGACGGAAAAATAATTGCATCGGGTGAACTGCAAGGTAATATTTTCTTTGTTTTGGCAACTATTGGGGCCATACTTCATCCACTCTTACAAAAAAATGTTATTGCAAAAATCGGAGTTTTTAAAATATCGGTATTAAGTTTTTTTATTGGAGCAGCAACTTTTTTTCCTTTTATGCTAAATGAATCACGAGTGTGGTCAATAAATCAATTAAATATTCAGGGATGGACAGGAATTATATTTGGAGTTTTTCTG
>MGAF01000058.1:5217-50399 GCA_001789635.1 Candidatus Roizmanbacteria bacterium RIFCSPLOWO2_01_FULL_35_13
GCACGAATTTCCAACTATTCATTTTTTTATCGGATCGTTGCTAGTATTCGGGGGAATATATTTAGCCGAGGGAAGAATCCACTGGCACCCTTTGCACAAGTTAAAAGGTTAGAGGTTAGGAAGCTAGATTGGAAAAGTGGTTAGGGTTAAGAAACCAGTTTGGTTAGGAGTAAAAAGTTAAGAGTGTATGGATAATCAAAATCAAGAAACAAAAAACCCAATAATGTCATTTAGAGATCTGAATGTTTATCAGAATACTTATAGGGCAATGTTACTAATGTAACGAAACAATTGTAAGTTTAGAGCAATGTAGAGATCTATATATGTCAGAGAATAAAGAGATTGATCAGCTGATTAAAATATATGACATTTCCGGTAGACAGCTTTATAATCTTGCAAAAGCATGGACTAATTTTAAGCGACCAATTTCTTAACCTCTAAGCTAAACTGGTTTCTTAACCATTAAACATTGAACAAGTCCTATAGACTTTATTGATACACTTTGTTAAAATTGACACCTAAATATGAATATAGCAGGTATTATTTTGGCCGGTGGTAAAGGTACAAGGATAAATTCACATAAAGTTAATAAAGTAACACTCCAGTTCGTAGGGAAACCTATCATCGGCTATGGAGCAGAGCTTTTTGAAGGACTAACAAATCCTATAGTAGTGGTAGTCGGAGCCTTCTCACACAGTGTTAAAGATGCCCTTAAAAAATATACTGTAAATTATGCCTATCAGCAGAAACGATTAGGCACAGCTCATGCTGCAAAAATCGGCATGGAAAAAATAAATAAAAAAAATCCCCCGGATTTGGTTTTAGTAGGATATGGCGATCATATGATGTTTTATAAAAAGTCCACAGTAAATGAACTTATAAAAAAACATTTATTGCACAAAGCTGTCCTTTCAATAATTACAACAGTACATTCAAATCCGGATGAACTAGCCTGGGGTCGGGTTATACGTAATAAAAAAGGATTTATAGTAGATAATATTGAGCAAAAAGACGCGACTCCTGAGGAAAGAAAAATAACCGAGCTTAATGCCGGTTTTTACTGCTTTGACTACAAATTTATTAAAGAGAATATAGATAAAGTTAAAAAGTCCACTGTTACTAATGAATATTATATTAACGCTCTTATTCATATTGCAGTCGAACAAGGCAGGAAAGTAGTCGGCTTGAATGTACCTTTCAAGGAAGTCGGAATCGGGATAAACAGATTACCCGAGCTTCAACTGAGTCAGGAGATTTTTCAGAAAAGAAGTTAAAATGAAAACTTCATATGGAATCAATTTCAATAGATAAGCTCCCGCATGGTAAGTATAAAGTTTGGAAACCCGAAAGCATTGGCATACATAGCTTCAGTCAAAAAGATACTAAAAAATTAGCAGCAGTTAGATCTGCTGAACAAAATACCTTAACACATTTAAAAGAAAATATTTTTAGACCGGATAGAAATTTGCTACCCGGTTCATTGGGAAAAGGGCAAAATGGGAGAATTGTCTTGATTAGACCAACTGGTCCTTATACAGAGTCAACGCTCATGGGAGTTGCTTTAGAAGATAAGATATTTACAGATCCTGGAGAATTGGAATCGTATAATACGGGTGAAAAGGAAATAAAAATTGTTAAATCAAAGGTAATCTATGATTTGCCGCCTAACCTGCAAATTGAATATTGGAAAGTGGTGATGGCAACTCTAACTGCATATAATAAAGTCTTCTCGGAAATTGATAATAAACACGTTATTGCTGTAGTTGAAAACGTAGTTCCCGCTACTTCAGATGATTATAGAACTTCAAAATCATTAAGACCATCACATTTTCATGTTATTGCAATTAATACAGACTTTATTGAAGCTCAGGATCCTTTTATTTTTCCACCACATTTGCAACATTTACAGGAAGAAATAGATCACTTTATTGGAAAACAGAAACTTATGGGTGAATTTACAAAAAGAATACACGATAAATTACCCGATTCTGAAAAAGAGAAATTAGAAGAGAATGGATTAAAATTTGTAACCACTCCTCCATTAGGATATGAATTTTCTTTCAAAGTTAGTCCAGAAGAACTTTTAAAAGATCCAAAATTTGTTCAGGAGTGCATGTTGGCAAATCATAATATATTTGCAAAAATAGCTAAATTAGCAAGAGCAGTTGTCGAAGGAGTAGGTAAATATGGTGAAAGTAAGTGGGATATTATTCCGCAACCTGCTTACAGAAAATATATTTACATAAAAGACGGGAAGCTATGCATGAGAATTTGTCCAGTATTAAAATCTTCTGCAGGTCCAATGGAAACTTTGTTCTTAGATTACGAAAGAGACCCAAAAAATAAAAGGGAATTTGAGGATAAACAATTATCCAATTTACAAAACAAAATTCTTAGTATTACAATTGGGCTTTTGAAGGGAGTATCTAAATAATGTAATTATAATTAAATTAGCTAATAAATCATAATGGAAAGTCCACATTCTTTAGAAGTTAGCTTGAAATCTTTAGAAAAAATTGCTCAAAAAGTTGCTGGCAAATCTTACAAGATTGTTTCCAAAAGTCTAAATAAACGAGTTGATAGTACAACCAAATTTTGTACTTTTGTAAATTCTGCAGCAAATGGACTATTACAAGAAGAAGGGTTTCCTTCGGAGTACATAGAGTATGAAAATCCAAATGACAGAGGACTACCATCTCATGCCTTTATTCGGATAATTGATACTTCATCACAAATATTAATTGATTTTCAATACAAACAGTATGTTTCTGAAGAGTTACAAAAAAGAGTTCCAGACAGCATGATTGTATTTTATAATTCTAAAGATGAACTGGATGCTGGATTATCATCGCATAAAATAGAACCTCAATACTTCCACAAATGGATTGAAGAGTTATTCTGGAATAGATAAGTAAAAAATTTGCATTATTTTACTAAGAAAACACTGATTTAACCATAATTGTTCCAGCTTATAACGAAGAGAAATTAATGCAGACACTTTTGAGCAAAAATAAAAATAGCCCCTTCTGATAGTCTAATTGCAAATTTGAGCGGGATAGGGGTGTCCTTCGCTAAATTTTATTGGAAATGATTAGCTTCGGAACACCTAACTTATATTCAGTTTCGTCTTTGCTAAAGCTACATCTACTAATCTTTTATAGGCAAAAGCTTTTCCTGAACCGGATTTGATATAAAGTTCAAAATCCTTTGCTTTTTGTTTGTTTATGAATGCGCAGTACCAAACAAATTTCCAAGGTGCATGACCTTTTGTAAAGGTTGATTTACCTTCATTATGTTCTTTGATTCTATTTCTTAAATCCTTCGTGTAACCGTAGTACAAAATTCCGGATTTTGAACTTTGTAGTATATAGACATAGTACATAGCTATCGTCTGTAGCTTTAGCGAAAGACGAGAGCGGGATAGGGGAGTCGGACCCCTTTTCTTTGCTTGGAAAGCAAATGTTGGACCGTTCAACTAATCCCGCATAGAAAAATAAAAAATTAAATATTAAAAATCAAAAATACATATCAAATACAGAAAATATTATATCATTGTTTCATGCCTAAAGGCAAGAAAATTCTTTTTTTAATATTTTTTCTAGCTTTTTTAGTTCGTCTGATTAGTCTTGACCAATCCCTATGGTTGGATGAAGCGACGACGGCGAGGGTTGTTCACAAATATAATTTTTTTGAAATTGTTACTAAATTTTCTCCAAATGATTTTCATCCTCCGCTCTACTATCTAATCATGAAGGTTTGGACAAATATGTTTGGATATAGCGAAATTGCATTGCGTATGCCAAGTATATTATTTAGTCTGTTAACTGGTTACCTGGTTTACTTGTTAGGAAATAAAATCACAAACAACGATTCTGGACCCCACTCCGCTGAAGCTTCGAGGGGTAAACAAGCCGGAATGACGAAAGAAAATGTTGGAATATGGTCTGCGGCGTTTTTTTTGTTTAATCCTCTGATTATTTACTACAGTCATGAAGCGAGGATGTATATGATGGCGACAATGTTTTTGATAGCAAGTTTGTATTACTTGTTAGCTGGTTACCTGGTTGCCGGGTTAAAAAACAAAATTTTATTTTCATTATATCTTTCATTAAGTTTTCTGACTTTTTACGGATCGATATTTTTAATTATTCCAATTATTTTATATTTAATTTATAAAAAAGAATTCAGAGTTTTATTTTTGTTACTGCTACTGTTTACTCTTACTTTATTGTTAATTTCTCCTCTACTCTTTCAGCAACTTAATAATGCCAAACAGCAGATAAAGTTAATTCCTAACTGGAATCTGGTTTTAGGAAATGCTGATTCAAAGAATCTGCTGCTTATTCCGATAAAATTTTCAATCGGGAGAATCAGTTTTTACCCAAAATGGTTTTATTGGGGGATATCTATCCTATGGACAGGAATTGTTTGGTTTTTGGCAGTGAAAGGCGGATTGAAAAATAAATTTTTAATGTATTTGATTTTCGGCACCTTAGGATTGGGTATAATTTTTTCATTCTTCACTCCCCTGCTCCAGTATTTCAGGTTCTTATATTTAATACCGATAATCAGCGTATTAATAGCAATAGGAGGCTCAACTGAACACCTTAAAGGTGTACGTTGGATTGTTGTATCAGGATTTGTCTGTTGGTCTTTGATTTATTTATTAAACGCAAATTTTCACAGGGAGGATTGGAAAAGTTTAGTAAGAAATTTACCAAATAATACTAAAGTTTATATGATTACATCTACATCGGATCCGCTAGAATATTATGCCAATAATATTAAGATATTAGATATTAGATATTTGGAAGAGCAAAAATCCCTGGATAAAGTATTGTACGTAATTCCCTATACCAGCGAAATTCATGGAATCGAATACAGGACTAATTTGGCTGCAAAAAGATTTAGTTTGATAAACGAAAATTCATTCCGGGGAGTGACTTTGGAAAAATGGGAAAAAGATTAAACAGGAAACATTTTTTTGAATTCTTTGATACCAGCGATTGTTTGGATTGCTATGGCAACAAAAAAGGCAAGCGCAATAATATATGGCGGCCCTAATACTCCCGTGGTTGGAATTACCAGGTAACAACCTACTGTTAAGATTATAAAAAATACAATGTTAGAGATTAAAATATAACCCGGTTTTTTAACCGTGTATAACAGAAATAACATCGGTAGACTGCCAAGAGTATAAAGAATAAAGGGTAAGCTCAGAGCCTTAGTAATAGAGGCGGTTTGGACAAAATTTTCCGTAAAAAAAAGAGTGTAAATTTGCGGCGGAGTTAAAAAAAGTAATAAAAATAAAGCTGTCGGAATTAATAAGTACATAAAACCGGTTTTTAGTTGCGAAATTGCCTCTGATTTTTTGCTGATTCTGGCAAAAGACGGCGAAAGGACCTGGGTTATGCTGATTACCGTAGTTATTATCGTCAGAATTATTTTTTGCGAAAGTCCATAGTAGCCTACTTCACTCTTTGATCTGAAATAAGACAAAAGAAAAAGATCCATGCGGAGTCCTAAATTAAAAAACTGGGAAGCTATAAAATAGGTTAATGTGTAGCCAAAGCGGACCTCTTTTTTATTGACTACCGACTTTAAAATTAAGGTAAAAGTACTTTTTTTTTCAAAAAGCAGTATTAAGAAAAAAATAACCGGACCAACGATACCAAAAACAAAAATAATTGATCCTACCGTGACCAACTTGGTCGACATCATTATTAAAATAATTGCGGTTTTAATCACATTTGATATGTTAAGATAAATGTTAGTTTTGATAAATTTTTTGGTGGCAAAAAGCACATTCTGAAGAAAGTTCTGCCAGATAAAAAAGAGTACTGAAAACGAAGTCAGCCAGAATTCGTGTACCGGAGCTCCGGTTTTAAAGAAAACCCTGTCCAGATAAGGGAAAAAGAAAAGTAAAACGGTAATGACTAAAAGTGAAAAAACCGATTGGTAAACAAAAGTACTTTTTATAAAACTATACAAATTGTCGGACTTTTTTTCATAAAGTCCCGGAAGATAAGAGTAAATTGTAGCCGTGGTGCCAAAATCCAGAATGTTCGCAAGAACATAGGCGATGCCTAAGAGTACGCTTAACACGCCATATTGGGAAGGTGTGAGGATTCTTACAAGTATTAAGGCAAAAAGCGCCGTAAAAAAAACATTCAGATAGTTGCCGAGGGTATTTATGATGATATTTTTACTGGTTGGTCTTTTAATAAAGTTAAGCAGCCTTAAGATCATTGAATCATTGTAGCAAAAATTCCGGAATATGATACAATTTTAACTTATATGGCAAAAAGAGCGATAATAACGGGAATCTTAGGTCAGGACGGTCCATACCTCGCAAAATATTTACTTGCCAAAAATTATAAAGTGTACGGGATGGTCAGACGTTATTCGAACCCTACCTTTGACAACTTAGATTATGTCGGTATAACAAACAAAATCGAATATATTGAGGGGGATATGGGTGATGAATCATCCCTTATGAATGTTATTAGGGTTGTCAGACCCGACGAAGTTTATAATCTCGCAGCCCAGTCTTTCGTAGGTGATTCCTGGCAGATGGCAAAGCTAACTACAGAAGTCAATGCTATCGGAGTGCTTTATTTATTAAACGCCATTAAGTATATCTCGCCTACCGCAAAATTTTATCAGGCGTCTACATCCGAGATGTTCGGTTTAGGCAACACTAAGGGCTATCAGGACGAAAATACTAATTTTCATCCCAGAAGTCCCTACGGCATTGCCAAAGTTTATGCCCATATGATGACTATTAATTTTAGAGAGTCGTATGGTTTATATACCTCTAACGGAATTCTTTTCAATCATGAATCTCCGATAAGAGGAATACAGTTTGTAACCAGAAAGATCACAGATGGCGTAGCCAGGATAAAACTTGGACTCAAAGATAAATTGCATCTTGGCAATCTGGATGCCAAGCGAGATTGGGGTTTTGCCGGAGATTATGTCGAAGCAATGTATATGATGCTACAACAAAAAAAAACTGATGATTTTGTAGTGGGAACGGGTATAAATCATTCGGTAAAAGAATTTGTTCAACTGTCCTTTAAATATGCAGGTATTGAAGATTGGGAAAAATATATAGTAATAGATCCCAGATTTAAACGCCCGGCCGAGGTCCATGAGTTAAAGGCCAAACCGGATAAAGCTTTTAAGCAGTTAGGCTGGAAACCAAAAGTGAGTTTCGAGGAACTTGTGAAGATGATGGTCGAAGCGGATCTTAAAAGAGTTAAAAAACTACTTTAATCTTTCAAATAAATATAAATAATAAGAATCATTAAGCTTCCACTGATTCAGTTTTTTGCGGGGTTTGAAAGTGTTTACCTCGTAGGCGGGATTATTAAAAATATTTTCATTTTTATTAATCACGAATAAATATTTGTTATGGTAGTAGTCGTCAAAGTCAATTAAATAATTATCTTTCTTCATCTGATATTTTATTACCACGGATAAATTATCATAAACCAGATTGACAATATTAAAATCTTGCAGGTTTTCCTGCCTGCCGGCAGGCATGGCTTTTTTAATTATTTCGTAAGCTTTCTTTTCCATGGGATAGTTCCAGTTATCCGCCATTCCGAATGCATTTTTTGGTTTTGGAAAATAAATCAGTAAATCTACAACAAGAAACAAGAGACAAGAAACAAAAATAATCTTATCAGTAATTTTTTTTCTTAAATAACCGGCTAAAAAAATAAAAAGAATCAGACTTAAAGAAAGGTATCTGTGCGGCAGGAGCTGAAAGTTAGCCAAACTCTTTGAGTTTTTAAGGTATTCCAGAAAAACAACAAGATTATAAAATTTGTTTTTTAACTCAAAGATTATAATAGGTGAAAAACCTAAAAGAAAACCTGAGAGTGCAACAATAAATCGAAATCGGGTGTTAACATAAACTAAAAATATGGGGAAAAAAATTAAGGTTGCGAAGTGAAACTGCGAAATTACACCAATCATAAAAAAAACTAAAAAAAGATATATCTGCTTTTTAGTTTTTTTATAAAATCCTGTAAATAATATTAAGAAAGGTATCAGGGAAAACTGAAAATTCGGTCCAAAGAAAAATCTGGAAAAGTCTATGTATAAAGGTAAAAGCGAATATAAAGAGATGATTAAGATTGCTGCTTTTTGATTGAAAAGCAGCTTTACTCCATAAAAAAGCGGAATAATCATTAATGCAGTAAATATCATAAATAAATATGAGGAAATTAACGGCTCGAAATTACCCAGCAAAAGAAATACTAGAAGAAAATAATAGTTAATTGAACCCTGAAGGATCTGTTTTCCGCCGGTAACTATCGAACTCCCGGGACCTACCAGAGTTAATTCCTTGTTCCGCCAGATTTCTAGAGCCCTAGTTGAAGTCCAGGCCTGATCAAAAGAAAAATTAAGGTGTCCGGTGAAATTGACAAACCTGATAAAAATATATAAAAAAATAAAAACCAGCAGCAGAAGTATTTGTTTTTTTTCAATTTTCATTTTGCATAGGTTGTCAAAGCAATACTGATAAATACAATCACCGTGCCGATGAACAAACCGGCTGTCAATTTTTCTCCAAGTAGAATATACGCGCTGAAATAAGCAAAGACCGGAAGCAAATAAAGTGAGAAAGATCCGATGACGGGATTGGCATATTTATAGGAATATTGATTCAACATATAAACACCAACCGTCGCAAACAGCGAAACATAGAGTATCGAAACTAATGAGCCGGTATCCAAGGCTAGCCACCAGGGATAAGCGAGCGAGAATTCAAAAAAAGACAAGAAAAAAAAAACAATCGTAGCCGTGAAAAAAAACAGGGACGTAATGACTAAAGGGTTATATTTTTTTTGATACTGCTTAGAAAGCACTGCATAGAGCGACCAGCACATTACCCCTAAAATTATTAATAAATTTCCCTTCAAATCACCGGTAAACGGGACATTTTTTTGAATTAAGGGTAGTATTGTTACTAACAATACTCCAAAAAGTCCTAGGGATATATAAATCCATCTTTGAATTTTCATTCTATAACCAAATAAAAAATAACCAATCAGGCCTACAATGATCGGAACCCCGGCATAGAGCATCTGAGCTATCGAAGCCGTGGTTAATTTAACACCGATTGCAAACAAACCAATATTTATGGTCGGGAGCAGGGATAGCAAGATAAGTTTTCGAAAATCGCTATCAAATTTTGGTTTTTGTTTAATGAACATCGGGAGTAAAAAAACCGAGGCAATAAAAAATCTGATAAAAGAAAAACTGAAGGGTGGAATTTCCTGAATTGCAATTTTAATAACAGGAGATGCTGCTCCGCCGAAAATCGAACCAAATAAAATAACCAGGATAGCTTTAGTTTTGTTCGACATGAATTTTTATTATATATTAATAATATGCCAAATAAAGAGTTTCTGGAAAAAATTTGTCGGTTGTTAAGATATGATATATTAACTTCAACTTCAGCCGCCGGATCGGGTCATCCGACCTCGGCTTTATCGGCAGTGGAGCTTATGACGGCTTTGTTTTTTGCAGGCTTTTTAAGTTATGATCTTAAGGATCCGAAAAATTTGACGAACGACAGGCTAATTTTTTCTAAAGGACACGCATCTCCTCTGCTCTATTCTCTGTATCATGCAGCCGGTGCAATTTCCTATGACGAACTACTTACTTTGAGAAAGTTTGGTTCCCGTTTAGAAGGTCATCCAACACCCGGATTTCCTTATGTTGATGTTGCAACCGGAAGTCTTGGACAAGGATTGTCAGTAGGAGTAGGAATGGCAATGGGAATAAAAAAGATATTCGATAATAGATATTCGATATTAGCAAATAAAAATACCATAAAAAATGTAGAAAGAATTCCAAAAATATGGGTATTGTTGGGTGATTCGGAGTGTGACGAAGGGCAGGTGTGGGAAGCGATAGAGTCGGCTGTAAGATTTAATCTCGATAATTTAATTGGAATTTTGGATGTCAATAAACTCGGACAGTACGGGGAAACCTATGAGGGTTGGAATCTGGAAAGATATGAGAGAAAAGTACAGGCGTTCGGATGGAATACTGCAATAGTTAAAGACGGACATGATTTAAATCAGATATTTGAAGCATTTAAATCAGATATGAAGGGAAAGCCGACTATGATTATTGCCAGGACAGTTAAGGGTAAGGGAATTTCTTTTTTGGAAAATAAAGAGGGATGGCATGGGAAGGTACTTAATGAACAGGAATTAAAGTTAGCTTTAAAGGAATTGGGCGAAGTTGATTTAAAAGTTAGAGGAGATCTAATTAAGCCAAATTTCCAATTTCCAATTTCTCCTTCGACAAGCTCAGGATCCCGAGCAAAGTCAAGGGACAATTTCCAAGTAAATCCAAATAATAAAATAAATCACGTAATTTCTAAACTTGAAAAATTTATTCCTAATACCGACCTAAAAATTGAAATTTCGACTAGGGAAGCTTATGGTGATGCATTGGTTGAATCAGGTGAAATGTACCCGAGTTTAGTAGTCCTGGATGCGGGTATGGCAAACTCCACATATGAAGATAAATTTCAAAAAAAATTTCCCGACAGGTTTTTTGAGATGTCTATTACCGAAGAAAATATGACAGGAGTAGCTCTCGGATTATCTAAATTAGGATTTATACCCTTTTTTTCAACCTTCGCCGCTTTTTTAACACAGACTTTTGACCAGGTAAGAATGGCGCAATATTCAAACGCAAATTTAAAAATAGTCGGATCCCATGCCGGAGTTTCGATCGGTCAGGACGGTCCTTCCCAGATGGGACTTGAGGATCTGGCAATGATGCGAAGTATTTCAAACAGTACAATTTTTTATCCGGCTGATGCAACTTCAACAAAAAAATTAATCAAAATTATGATTGAGGATAAGGGAATATTTTACCTAAGGACAACAAGAGGAAAGACATCAATTCTATATGATGAAAATGAAGAATTTAAAATCGGTGGATGCAAAGTTCACCCCACTTCGCTCTTCGAGCTTCGAGGGGTAAGTAAAGTTAAAACTATAAAGTCGAAAACATTAATAATTGCAGCCGGCATAACTCTGCATGAAGCATTAAAAGCGCAAGAAAAATTAGCAGACGAAGAAATTGATGCGGTGGTTATTGATTGTTATTCAATAAAACCTTTGGATGAAAAAACAATTATTAAATATATTAGCGAATATAAAAATATAATTGTTGTGGAAGATCACTATCCCTATGGTGGATTGGGAGAAGCAATAGCGTCCCTAATTTCCAATAACCAATTACCAATATCTAATTATGCTCATTTATGCGTGCGTAAAATTCCCCGGTCCGGAAAGCCCGAAGAACTGTTAAAATATGAAGGGATTGACGCTTTGACAATATTTAGTAACGCGAAGGAAATGTCAACCCAGTAAAAAAAATGAAAAATAAAATATTAGTGACAGGAGCGGGTGGATATATAGGATCCATCGCAACTTATTTATTTTTACAAAAGGGATATGAAGTTGTAGCGATTGATAATTTTTCAACAGGTTATAAACAACCGTTAGAATTGTTAAAAAATAAATTTGGCGAATATAAATTAAAGATTTATGAAGCTGATCTTAAGAATAATTTCAGCGGGGTTTTTAAAAATGAAAAAAATATCCAAGCTGTTATTCACTATGCTGCATCCTGTATTGTGGACGAATCGATGAGTAAACCGGGTAAATATTTTAAGAATAATATATTGAGCACTCTTAATCTTCTGGAAAATATGACAGCGAATAAAATTTCAAATCTGGTATTTTCTTCAACATCTGCAGTCTACGGAGAAGCTAAAAGCATACCCGTTGATGAAAACCATCCGAATAATCCAGTTAGCGTGTACGGCGAGTCTAAGCTGATGGCGGAAAAAATGATCCAATGGTACGGAAAAACAAAAGATATTAGATATTCGATATTAAGATATTTCAATGTATGTGGAGCATCTGATGATGGCTTGATCGGAGATTCCAAAAAGCCATCCTCCCTTCTTGTTCAAAATGCTGTGCGGGGTGCTTTGAATATAGAATCTTTTTATCTGACCTGTCCGAAAGTCGATACGCCGGATAAAACTCCCATCCGTGATTATATAAATGTTGTTGATCTCAATGAAGCCCATCTGGCTGCGCTTGATTATTTATTAAACAAAGGTAAAAGCGGGATCATTAATTTGGGTACAGGGACAGGAAACTCGGTTTTGGAAATTGTTAATAAAGTTCAGGAAGTGACCGGAACAAAATTCGATGTCAAAAAAACCACTCCCAGAAAAGGCGATCCTGCAAGATTAAATGCTTCTATAGAAAAAGCCAAAAGAGTATTAGGTTGGGAGCCGAAAAGAACAATCGAAGACAGCGTGAAATCGTTAGTAAAATGGTATAAATTGCATCCGCTCGGTTGGGATAATTAAACTTTATTTCATCTGCATTGAATTGGTTATGAACTGAAACCCGTTTTTTTTAATAAAAAATAATCTTGAGTTTTTAGGAATTAATGCGCGCAAATCTTTTTTTGTATATTTATAAAATTTGGGTCCCCTTTGTATACTCAAATATATATTGTGCAATATGTTTAAAAAAGATAATTTTTTTTCGCAATAGGAAAAAATAAATGACTTTTCACCCATCAAATTAAACAGCCGTTTTAACTGCTCACTATTTAAATAATCAATTAAGCCTATTCCAACAAGAATATCAAAATTTGGAAGTCTATCAATTTTTGTAACATCTTCAACGCGAAGCTCAATTTTTTCATCAAGCTTCAGGCTTTTAGCTAATTTTTTGATTTCTTTTATGGCAACATCAGATATATCAATAGCGATTATTTTCTTTGGTCCATATCTCATTAGTAGACTTATTGAAAATTCACCAAAACCACACCCTAAGTCTAAAATAGTTTTTCCTTTAACTTTAGGTCCGATTAATTTTAGCGTTACTTCTTTTCTTGTATTAGTGGCTCTGAAAAATGAGGCAATTCTTTCCAATACGTTTAATTTTACTGTTTTACCATAGGCTAAGGAAGACCATTGTTTTATTTTTTTATCCCAGTATTCTTTTTGCGTCAGCATGGAAAAATAATCATATCAGATTTATTAATGACTTGATAGTAACTTTCTCTTTTAACCACCTATCGTTAATGAATTGTCCTGTAGCCATCTTTCACCTCGGGAGTGAAATATATTGTTATGAAGTTCTAAACTATCTAATCCAATCAAAAGTGTACTTCACCATCTCTCTCATTTTTTGATCAACTGCATTATTTAGAATGAATTGTTTGAATTTAGATTGATCGTATCCAAAAGAACTCATGATTTCATCTGTTCTGATTTTTAAGGGGTTGGATTTGCTAATGAATGGTTTGATAGACGAATAAGGATATTCAAATATATCTTCAGGATTATTTACTAACTGATGAGCAAAACAATTGGTGTGGATGTATCTTGAAGTATAGGTTAATTGTTCCTGATTTTTGATCCTTTTAGATATAAACTGAGGTAGAAAAATGGGACCTTTTCGATGAATTCCTTTGTTGTAGTAGTGGGTAATTGAATTTAAAATATTTGACATAAATTTAATAATTCCGTTTTCTTTAAGTTGTTTAATAAGAAAATGATAATGATTCGGCTGGAGTGAGAATGAAAAAATTTCAATCATAAAATGACTATTAACGAATATTTTTTTCAATTTTGAATTATGTGTCTCCTCTGGAAGTTTTTTGAAAAGAGAATAGCGCAAGCTAGAAGACAACTCAGATCTGTAGTAACTAAAAATATCAATAAATTCATCAGCTAATTTAGGGATAAAGATTTCTCTACAATCTATTGTTTTATCATAAATATGATAAATTCCACCGTTGTAAAAAACATCATATCTTGAAGGCATAATTTGCAGTTAATAATAATTATAGCTTTAAGTCAATGGATTATAAGCCACAAAGTATGGTTTTCAGATTGTCATAAAGTCAAGTTTAATTCCAAGGACATTTGATAGAATTTTGTTGGATTACTATATTTAGATTGTAATAATGTCATCTTTCACTCCCGAGGTGAAAGATGCAGTTGGTAAGCTATGTACTTCTTGTACAAAATAAATTCATACCAGGCGCGAAGCAGACCGGAAAGAATTCCGCGCCAGCCGTCGCGTATACCCAGGTGCCAGATTGTCCAGCGCAAAAAAATATATGGAGGCTGAGTTAGTATTTTGAAAAAGGCGGTGGGTAGGCTTTCGTTCAGATCGTGAATCTGAACATCCGTATATGAATTGAATTTCCTGAAAACATCTTTAAGTGTTGGATGTGAATAATGCAGAATAGAATTTTGCAGGTAACCTATTTTTCCCTCAACTTTAAATTGTTCATGGACTTCGACGATCGGGTCATAACGAGCAGACTTCGCTTTGAACAATCTGACTAAACGGTCATAAGCCCAGTCCCCGCCTTTTAAGAAGGCACCGAGAAAATAAGGTTTGCGGGGAATCCCGTAGGCAATTGTCGAATTATGAATTATGAATTTTGAATTAAGAATTGATATTATTTCATTTTTTAATTCTTCAGAAACAACCTCATCTGCATCAACCCTTAAAATCCAGTCTGTCGTGCAATTGTCAATAGCCCTGTTGATATTTTTTTGTACAGCTTTAAAATCGTCTTTCTCCGAAGCATTTTTTCTTATAACTTCAGCGCCAAGACTTTTAGCGATTTTTCCCGTCTGATCGCTACCCATCCAGAGAATAATTATTTTATCGCACCACTTGACGCTCTCAATACAACGGGCAATGTTTTTTTCTTCGTCTTTTGCAGGAATTACAGCAGTTATCGTTTGTATACCACTTTGCTTTGATTTTGCAGACAAGTGGGATATGCCTACCGTAGCTTTCAAATCAGAATTAAGCTTATCCATAGTTTAGATTTTGAATCAAAATCAAAGCTTCGTTAGGTATAAACCCTGTCACTTTGAAAGCGAAGGGGTATACCATATCGGCATAATCCAAAAATTCATCACTATAATACCAATATATAATATCAGGTAAAACGTAATAGCCGGCATTTTACTTCGATATTTTTCAAGTCCTTTGAGAAAAAAATAACCAAACGGTATAGCTAAACTGACAAGAAACGCGCCCTTGACGGTTGAGTAGAAAGGAAGTTTTAGGTTATAAAGAAGATAACTGGTAAAAAGCAAAACGGAATAAATAATCAGTAACAAATTTTTTTTAGACACCATTCTTATTTCTTTTAAAAATCCGACAGCCGATAAAATAAATAAGGGAAAAGAAAAAATAACAAGCAGAATTCCTTTTTTGGAATAATGTTGTACCGGTAACATTACATTATGTCCGTCATAAAACCAGGAAAAGTAAGTCCCGGGAATAAAGGAATAATGCTGGGACTTATAAAGATCCATTTTCAGAAAACCGGTTAGATCGGTAAAGAACTTTAAATCCCGACCGCTCGGCTTATGGCGATCCTGAAACTGGGGAAAATCCACTGACGCAACGAAGGGATTTTTATACAATATTAAGTTCCGGCCATAAAACCAACCGGATAAAATTAAAACCATAATCAAAGGGATAAGGAGAAATTTTACTGTTTGTAAAATACTTTTTCTTTGTAGAAAGAGTTCACTTAAAATTAAGGCGGCAAGAAAAACAATGGATGTAGCTTTGGTAAGTAGTGATAACCCGATTAAAAATCCCAGAATTATTTTTGCATTCAAAGTGGGATTTTGCCTACGAGTTAAAAAATAAGTCATACTAACGCTGATCAAAACTCCGGAAAAAAATTCGTTACCGATTGCCGGAGTCAAATATAATACTACCGGTAAAGAGGAAACAATTAGAGTTCCTAACAACGCTAATGTCAGATCAGAAAATCTTTTTTTATATAAATAAAAAGATATATAAACTAAAATGATCCAGGAAAAAAAGCCGATTAATTTTGCCGAAACCAGGTTGGGAAAAAATGAAGCCAGCAAATAATAAAGCGGCGGCTGATACAGTTCCCAACCCTCCGAAGGCAGAGGGATTCTTCTCTCGTTCTTTATAAATTCTATATAGTCCCTGTGGTTTAAGGCATCAAATCCTTTATTCGTAGGATAATTTATGAGATTATGCAGTTGGAGAACCGCTATTATAAGTAATAAGAAAAGAAAAACCTTATTCATTTTTGCGGATGATTGCCTTGTATCCTCTGCTTCTCGGGTCAGACGTGATAATAACTTTTAAATCCGGTTTCTTGGGAGATATTTCCCTGGGATAAATCCAACCAAACATCTCATCAGCTTGGCTTGAATCGGGTTTTTTCCCATAGGCTTCAAAGAGATACCTCCAGCCGCCAAAATAAAGGTATTTTTCTGTGGTTTCCAATCGGAAGGATTTATTTCCGATTTTTCCAATAGTATTTCTGATCAATTCCTTTTTTGTCGACAGACCAGAATTCGTACTCCATCTGGTAACAGTCAAAAAAGCATTAAAAATATAAAAAATCAACAAAAAAATCAGGATTCCCCTATTTAACTTAACCAGATATTTACCCAACCATAAGGAAATTAAAGGAATAAATCCAAGAAAATAATAATTATTGAATTTGGCTCCTAACTCTTTATGCTGCAAAAGTCGAAGTGGCGTCTTGAGGTTATCGAAATTATGGACGAAATCGTAAACGATTAACGGTGAATAAAGAATTAAAAAAATAAGTAAAGATATAAACAAGAGGGAAAAATTGATCCGCCGAATTTTAATATATTGGTATATCAAAACAATAAAATAAATAGGAACGTAAATAAGTAAAGATGCGTGGATATGGAAAGAAAGACCGATTAGAAATGCCAGAGCAACATGCCAGCGGGCGTCTTTAAAGGATTTAACAAGACAAAAAAATATTAACAGCGAAATTAACGGAACGAGTGTTGAATTCCAGAATCTTCTGTCATACTGCAAAACAAAAGGTAAAAATGCATAAAATGCAGTCGAGACAATGGCGGTTTTTTTACCAAGTAAGTTCTCCGCTACAAAATAGAAAACGATCAAGGTGGTTATACCGACAACAGAAGCTGCGTAGGCGAGAATCACAGGATCGAGTTTACCGATCCATAACAAAAGCGCATGAAGGTAAACCAGTCCCGGTCCGATGTAATATCCGGTTTTTCCAGCACTGAGACCTATCCAAATCGGATGAAGGTCTTTTATCTGACTAAGGGCAAGTAGCGAGTGGTATTCTTCATCAATTCCGAAATAAAATAACTCCGGTACACTCCAAAAACGTAAAAAAAAAGTAAACAAAAAAATTATCATTATTAACCAGTTTTTTTTGAAAAATTGTTTCATTATTTTAAAGTGTCATTGCGAGCGATAAGTTTTTCTAGCGAAGCAATCCCTGAATTGATAATTAAAATAATGAGATTGCTTCGTCGTTTTTGCTAAAATCACACTCCTCGCAATGACGAAGTTTATTTTTAATAAAATTATTACAATCAGCTAATTTTTAATTACATAACCATAATAAACTCCTTCATTGAATTGAGTTATTATTTTTTCTTTAACTCTAGCTGGATATTCTGAAATTATTACTCTGAGTTCGGGTTTTGTTTTGGAAATTTCATCCTGATAAATCCATCCGAAAAAATCGTCGGCGTGGCTTTGATCTGGAGTCTTGCCGTAGGCTTTAAAAAGATACCTCCAGCCGCCGGCCGAGTGGTATTTGCGGCCGTCCCCTGTCCGGGTTTCTAAATAAAATGAATTTCCAGCAACAACCGGCATAATTTTCTGAATCAGCTTTTTACGGGTAAGCAGTCCGAACTGTTCCTGCTTGAGTGTAATTAAGGAAGATAAGTTGATCAGCACAAAAATTATTAGTATTAGAATTCCAATTCTAGCGGGTAAATTGCTTAAAAATAAACCAATATTGATTGTAAAAAGAGTTAAAAAACCCAAAAGATAATAAGCTACCACACCGCCCGGATAAAAAATATAAACAGCAAGAAATGAGATAAATGCTAAAGCTAATATTCGATACCCGGGTATGATGAAGGATTTATATAAAAACCAAATCAAAATAATTAAGGAAAACATGCTTAGTAAAATATATGTTTTTGTTATACTACCATGAATTCCCAACTGAATTTCATCCTGAACATTACTTAGCGGACTGATAAACCATATTCTTGAAAGTGTATTTAACAGCTGAGAGAACGAAGATATTATATTGATGTTATTATGTTTCTCAAAAAATTTTCCTGCAAATCTAACCGGCATCAACATATTGTCGAAATTATGATTCAGGTCAAAAATAAAAAGGGGAAGTGTTACGACAAAAAATCCCGCTAAAGAGCCCATATACGTCGGCAATTTAATTTTTTTTCGGGCAAGCCAGATTACATAAGCAAACACCGGACAAAAAGCCAGAAGAGACAGGTGTATGTGGAGGGCAAGACCCATAAATATGAAGGCTAAGATTACCCATCTCTGGTCTTCAACTGTTTTATACAGCAGGAACAACATCCATATTGAAAAAAAAGCTATTGGAGTAGCGCTCCAAAATCGCCTGTCAAAAAAATTCAGGAATAAGGAGCCTGAATAAAAAGTAAATGCGTAGAGCGCAGCTTTTCCGGAAAAAAACTTTTTAGTCACATAATAAATACTGATCGCTGTCATAACTCCAAGTGCTGCTCCAAAAAATGCAAGAATGATGGGATCTTTTGCTATAAATAATAAAAAAGCCGTAAGGTAAGTAAATCCGGGACCAAGATAATAGTTAACATTGGAAGCACTGACTCCAATCCAGACCGGGTGAAAGTTTTTTACCTGCTCCCAGGCGAGCAAGGTCTGGTATTCTTCATCGAAATTAAAACTAAAGAATTCTCCCAGTTTCCAAAAACGGAAGAAGGTTGAAAGTAGGACGATTAATAAAATTAAATAGTTTTTTCTAAAGTATTGTTTCATTTTCCAATATATAAACATAATAAACTCCCTCGCGAAAAAAGCTAAGCGGTTTTTGTTTAGTCCTCCGTGGTTCTTCCGAGATAATAATGTTCAATTCCGGTTCTATTTTATTTATTTCATCCGGATAAATCCATCCCAAGACAGGATCTATATTGCTTTTTGCGGGAGTCCTTCCGTAAATTTTAAACAAAAGTCTCCAGCCCGCATAAGCATATTCGGGATTAGGTAGGGAGCCTGCTGTTTCTAAACTAAAAGACCTGTTTCCTATAACTCTCATAGTTTTATCAATAAGTTTTTTTCTCATGGTTAATCCATAGTAATCTTTAGTTGTGAGTACGGTTAAAAAATTAATCAGAATAAAAACCGTCATAATAATATAAGCTGCTAATTTAGGTAAGGAATTCAGCCAATAACCGATTGCTATTGTCAACAGAGTTAAAAAACCCATCAGGTAGTATTCCGGATTATAACTGGGATAAATTAGATAAGCCAAAAGAATAGTAATCAACGAGATCAGAAAAATATGAAATCCTTTTTGCCTGTTTTTAAGAAAAAAATAGACTAAAGCGGTTAAGGACAAAAAAGAAAGAAATATATTTCCCTGGATTTTATAAGTATTAGTTTCCAAAACAATATCCTGAAGGTTTGAGTTTAACTTTGTAAACCAAATACGGCCAAGAGTTGAGGTAAAACTTTGGAAATGGCTGAATATATTTTCCAAACTAAAGGAATAAAGTCCGGTTTTTTTTCTTTCAACAAGTATTTTGTACGGAGCCAGCAGATTATCGAAGTTATGATTAATATCGAAAATAAGCAACGGCAAAGTGAGTATCAGATAAAAGATAAGAGATAATAGATAAGTGAACGGTTTTATTTTTTTAATATTTTTAAATACGCTATAAACGGTCGGCAGTAAGAATAATAAAAGCAAGAGGTGAAAATGAAAGGACAGACCGATCAGAACAGCGGTGAGTATATACCAGCGCGTGTTTTCACTAGCCATAATCAGACTGTAAACATACAGTAGCGAAATGAGCGGGATAAAAGACGGATTCCAGAATCTCCGGTCGTAATAGTTAATTAGTGTTGAGCAACCATAGACGAGCGCAGCAAAAACAGCGACTTTTTTGGAAAAAATTTTTTCCGCCACAAAGAACAAAACGAAAATATTTACCATTCCCAGAATTGCGGAAAAATACGCCAACACAACCGGATCACCGTTTTTAACCAAAAATAGCAGATAATTGAGATAGATGAATCCCGGAGCGAGAAAGTAATTGATATTGGCCTGACTTACACCTATCCAAATCGGATGAAAGTTTTTAACCTGTTCCCAGGCTAATGTTCCCTGCCATTCTTCGCTGAATGTAAAAATAAAAAAATCAGGTACTTTCCAGAATCTGAGGAACATAATAACCGGCAGAAACAAAAGTAAAGGTTTATTTTCAAAAAGGGATTGGAAATAACCCTTTAAAAGATCCAGAGCGATCTCCGGAGAAATTTTTAACGAGGACCGCAAGCGCAGCAATAGAGAGATAATTGATAACGGGAATAAAACATTTTTGGCTAAATATTTTCCATAATTTTCAAAGATCAGTTTTTGCTTTTCTTTTTTTTCTTCAGGTCTGATGCCTCCGCTTGAGGCTTTATGGTGGTAGACCAGTGCTTTAGGTTCAAAGATAATTTTTCCGTGCATTTTAATTCTTTTGGAAAGATCTACTTCCTCAAATATTTTTGGGAAATTTTCATCGAAGCCATTTATTTTCAGCAGGGCACTTTTCCGGAATGACATGTTGCAGCCATAGACAAAATCCACTTCCTGTTTTTTTGTGCTCCAGAATTTATAGCTGAACATCGTACCCAGGATATTTGTTCTTCCCGTATCAACTTCGGAATCATCGGGTACATTCTCTCCATCATTAATAACCCTTCCGGTAACTCCGACTATTTTTGAATCAAAATATGCCTCGATATGGTTGGGAATCGTTTCCTTGGTAATCTCCACATCATCATCAAAAAAAATAACGATCTTGCCCCGAGCTTTTTTCAGACCTTCATTTTTGGCGGTGGAAGTATTACCGGTAGATTCTACGATAATTATTTCAAACAGATTCCCGTGGAATGATTTTATTTGATTGCGAAGTTTATTGGCCAATCCGGGTCTTTGAAAAGTCGGAATGATAATTGTTACCTCCCGGTTAGAAGCTCTTTTTTGTAGCGTTGCCATAGGAATTCACTCCCAATTATGCCAGTAAACAGTAGCGTTATCAATCCTGTGCTGATTGCCATCTGGGGTGTGAAATACTTTATGCAAACAAATACTGTTAACCAAGCCAAAGTAAAAGCAATAATATTTAGAATACCCAATTCTTTTTGTTTTTTTAAGGCAATAAGCGGCTGAAAAAATATATTGTTAATTCCCCAACCGATTGCCGGAAGAATAAAAAGTGGAATAAATTTCAAAGTATTTAGTGCATCCTTCTGACTGAATTTGCCTCCTACAAATAACAGATTAATAACATATGGGATTAATAAAATAGTTATTAGAGTAATGACAATACTTATTCCAAGAGTTATAAATTTAAATTTCCTGACATCCAGAGCGGCTTTCAAATAATTTTTTTTGTTGAAATCTTCAATTAGCTGCGGTAATAAAACTATCTGAAAACCAATCGTCATAATACTAGTTGCAAGTGAAAATATTCTAAAAATCAGGTTGAGGTGCACAAGACTGCCCGTCGGTAGTGACGATCCCAAGGATCGGACAAGTAAAGAATCACTCCGCAATGCAAAATATCCGAGCATCAATGGTAACCATGTAAAGATAATGCTAAACATTGCTTGTATATCTTTTTTATCAGGTAATAGATCTGACAGACTGAATATTCTTGAAGGCGGTAAAACAAAAATTATCTGAATAAGAATGTTAAAAACAAAGGCTATAACTAAAGCCCAGATTCCAAGTTGAGTAGCGAAGAGTAATATAATTAATACATTAGCAGCACTTCCAATTAGTTGGGCTAGTGGAAATCTAACGTAATTTTTGTGCAGGTAGTAATAACTGCCGAAAAAAGTTGCGACAATTGCCAGAGGATAACTCCAAGCCATGAAGGTCATTTGTTGCGTTACTGCTTTTATAAACTGCTCTCCCCTACTCTGGTAAAGTAGTTCTGAAATAGGGGCGCTGAAAAAAAACAAAAGTAGGCTTAGTAAAGTTATAACTGAGCCCAGAAAAACAAATGTTTTAGTAAAAAATTTATTAAAACCTTGCGGTTCTTTATTTTTTTGTTCAGATAAGACAGGTAGCAGGACGTCGTTCAGGGTTCCATAGATTACGGTGACAATAATTGTAGGCAGAGCAACTGCGGCTAAGAAAACATCCAGTTCAAAAGATGCACCGAACAGTCGGGTGACGACAATCTGACTGATCAACTGAATGAAAGTTGAAATAACGAAGATTATCGTAACGCCAAAACTTTTTTTGACCATAATCCCCAATTGAACTTATTTGTATTTTACCGGATAACCTTTTTTATTTACATAACCCTTTATCTTTGCAGGATTTCCATAAACTAAGGCAAAATCAGGGACATTTTTTGTCACAACGCTACCAGCACCGACGAGAGCAAAACTCCCGATTGTAACGTTGGGTAATACAACGGAGTTTGCTCCAATCGACGCCCCGGTTTTAACTACAATTTTGCCGACTGACCAGTCTTCATCTGTTTTAAGCTGGCCGTTTTTATTTATTGCTCTGGGATTTTTATCATTGGTAAAAACAACATGAGGGCCTATAAAAACGCCATCTTCGATATTTGTTCCATGATAGATGGAGCAATTATTTTGAATTTTGCATTTATTGCCGATGTTTACGCTAAAATCCACATAGACATTTCTCCCGATTATGCAATTTTTGCCTATTTTTACTCCTTCCCGAATATGGCTATGATGCCATATTTTGGAATTATCCCCAATCAAAGCTTTGACTGAGATATCGGCAGTAGCGTGGGCAAAATATTTTTTTTTCATCTCAAGATTAGGTAATTTTGAATTTGATCAATTATGTAATCTATTTGTTTTTTAGTCAAAAGCGGGTGAACCGGCAAAGATAAAACTTGCCCGGACATTTTTTCCGCAACTGGAAAGTCACCTTTTTTATAGCCAAGTTTTTTTATGTGATTGACCAGATGCAAGGGCTCTGGATAGTAAATTCCACTGCCTATGCCTTTTTTTGTAAGATAAAGCATAAATTTATCGCGATTAGATTTGAAATCTTCAGTCAGACGCACTGTAAACTGATGAAAAACATGCTTATTATTTTTACGAACTGTTGGTAGGATTAAGCCCGGAATATTTTTCAATCCCCGGGACATAAGTTTTGCATTTCTGATTCTTCTATTAGTAAGCCAATTAATTTTTTTTAGTTGAGCCAAGCCAATAGAAGCGGCAATATCGGTCATCCGGTAATTATATCCCAGATCATAATATTCATAACGTTTTTTTCCGGACTGACCATGATGTCTAAAAATCTGACATCTTTGCATAATTATTTTTTTATCAGTCACTATCAATCCGCCCTCACCACTTGTTATATTTTTTGTGGCATAGAGAGAAAAAGCAGTTACATCTCCAAATCTCCCGGCTTTTTTTCCCTTACTTTCAGCTCCGAGTGCCTGACAAGCGTCTTCAAGAATGGAAATATGTGCTTTACCAATAGCATCTTTTAAATTTTTACAATCATAAATTTGCCCATACAAATCTACAGGAATAATTGCTCTTGTTTTTGCAGTAATTTTTTTTACTGCCTTAAAAGGGTCGATATTGAAATCATCCTCATTAATATCGGCAAATACAGGTGCTGCTCCCAACATGAGTATGGCATTTGCAGTAGCTACAAAAGTAAAAGGACTGGTAATTACTTCATCTCCTTTTCTTACGCCTAGAGCATACAGGGCTGAATGTAATGCAGCTGTACCACTGTTAAAGGCAACGGCATATTTTGTTCCGCAAAATTCTGCAATTTTTTTCTCCAGTTCTTTAACTCGCGGCCCCTGGGCTATGATTCCGGATTTAAGAACTCTGGTAACCATTCTTATTTCCTGATTGCCAATTACGGGCTTTGAGAGTGGGATCATACGATAAATTATATAAAAAGATTAAGTGATTTAATTGATGAACATTATAATTAGCTTGTTATTATAGTCCCCAACTATATACTTCCAGCGGCCAATTATCACCCTGGGCCTGTGGCAATCCATCAACTCTGAATTCTCTTTTCATATTTTTTTTGGCATATTGTTTAATGTCTTCGGGTAAAAAACTTTCCCAGTCCTCAACTATTAGAAGACCCTTGGAATATTTATTTTTTACTTTTAAAAATTGGTTTAATGTTCCATAGCTCATTGTTTGATCAACAGGAAAAGGTTTGGGTTTTTCATATCCTTTTATAAAATAAGCTGTGACCAGTTTATTTTTCAAGTACCAGTATTGAGTGTCATACCAGTCGTTAAAAACTGCAACATTATCTAACCTCGGAAACTTTTCGCTGATCAATCCGAATGCAGTTTTGTAATCTGCGATCTGGACATCACCGTAAAGATCCGAATTCGGATTATAATAGTTTACCGGTTTTCTGACTATTTTAATTCCACCCAGATACAAAAGCATAGCTATAATAATACAAACAACAGAACTTTTTTGCTTAAAAAACCTCCTCCCCACTTCGGACCAGAATACGGAAAAGTAGACAAATAGCAAGCTAAAGAGAGGCAATATATATCTGACATTATGAGTGTAGTGAGCAAAAGTCCAGAGAAAAAGATAAACAGCGATCAAAGCAAAAATACCCAGATGTACGATTTTTCTGTATTTCAGGCTATAGATAAAACCGAATAAAGCCGAAAGACTAAATAAGGAATACTGACTCCAAAACAATTCCCTGAAATAGGTCAGATGATTGGAAAAATTAATTCGATAATAGTAAAGAGCGAATAATAAAATGGCTGAGCAACAGATTAAAAAAATATAGAAAAGATTAATTCTGTGCTTGTTAAATTTATACTGCTTCCCATAAGTCAGATAAAAAAAATAAGGAAGCCAGAATAGCGTACCCAAAAGGTGAAAAAAAGTAGAGGTAAGACAAAGAAAGATTATTAATAAATGGATTTTAGAGTTATTTTTTTTATTTTCATGTAATAGAATTAGAGCATAAATTTCAAAGAGTAAAAGGGTTTGTAGAATTGAATATGGTTTTGCCTGAGTTGAATTAGCCAGATTTATCTGGCTGAAGGCTGAAATAAATGCAGCCAACAGCCCGGCGGAAATACCGGACAGTTTGAAAGCTAAAAGAAACGCACCCAAAATTCCGGCTGTTCCCAATAGTACGACAGGGATACGGGCGCTAAATTCGTTATGACCAAAAATTCGTAAAAAAACACTTTCCGTCAAAATAAATAACGGTTCGTAATTAAGTCTGCTTAAAGCTATTAAAGGAGTTTTTTCACCGGTTATTATATCTCTGGCCAAACCGGCACCGTAGGCTTCATCCGACCAAAAAGAATGATTGGATTGGATTCCCTTAAGCCTGAACAACAAACCTAAAAAAATTATCAGGAATAAAATGAAAATTACCAGCGTTTTCTTCATACTTTCTTTTTTCTAATAAAGTATAGCGCCGTGGTAAATAAAAGTGTGATCAAACTTCCGACAACACCGTAGTAGAAGTAGCGCTGCGATTTGTATTCGATGAGAAATTTCAAATCATAAGATCCGTCAGTATTAACCGAGCAGTTGTCCGTTGATTGACAGATAACATCGGGTTCTATTATCCAGCCATTGGCATATGAATTGGCTACAAAATGTTTATTTTCCAGAAGCGGATCCGAAAAAAAGGTCTCTTCTAGATTAACTGAGAGTAAATTATCGTTCTGAATACTGCTACGGGTAAGTTTTGAAATGTAGTCGATGTAATAATTCTCGGAAAAAGTAATTTTTTCCCTCCAGTTAGAAAAAGTTTTATGATTTTTAATTTTCAATTTTCCATCTCCCAGGCTGCTTACGTAACCGCTATTCAGAAATCCTGTCAGTTCGGACAAATCGGCATGGGTATCTTCATTATCGGCAAGAATTTTGTATTTGCTTAACAAATTTCTTGAATTTTCAAAATTCAGTGAATCTTTTTCAATTTTTAGTGGGCTGATTTGCCAATCTTTATTGAACTGCTCCAGAAAAACCAAAGGAAAAGTTTTTCTCGCCTGATGAAGATTAACTAAATATTTTACAGGACTTAATTGTTTGAATTCGACGATTGGATTCGCAATTATTTTATTGTCGATAATTTTTACTGAGTCAGGGCTGCTATTGGGTAGGGAAACAACAGTAATATTTTTATTTTTTAGCAACTTTCCGATTTGGATTATTGCTTTTTGGTTAGGCGGTATTTTAACCGGAAAATTAAGAGTACGGGTGCTGGCGCCTGCAAAACCTGATTCCCACCAAATTCCTACAATGTTTGGGACAGGTTCGTCACCCAGATAAATTCCTGACAGGAAAAATGGCTCGTCACCAGTTGAGATGTAGATTAATGTGGAATTAAAAGCGCTCCAGGCTGTTTCACCAGAATAAAATTTATAGGGTGCAGGTTCTGAAGCGGGAAAAACCAGCATGTCCTCTCCCGGTAGATTAGAGTAGCTGATAACATGCTTGTCTCCCCGGTAAAATCTGGCCTCAACCTCCGGTTTTTGTTGATCCTGCGCTTTGTTCCAACTAAAAGGATATTTTTGTCCGTCTGAACTTTTTACATTATGAAGTGATTGAGTTTCATTCAGTACGACGGAGTTATGATCGGCAAAAGCATAATCATCCTGTTTTTTAAACATAATATTTTGATCCAAATTCAACAGGTTTGAGTTAATTAATAATGATAGACTGACGATTTCCTGATTGGTATAAATCACAGTATCCGGAACATATAAAACCGGGTAATTTCTGGAAACCTGATAAAGATCCCATTTCCCAAAATTAGTGATTAAACTGATGCCATTTTGCGAACCAAGATTTGTTTTAATAAATTCCGGCGAATCGCTGTCACCATAAAAATCAAAATTGAAATCATTTCTCTGAAGCAGGTATTTTACTCCCATCAGGCGCAACAACTCCGCAGAATTACTGCTGTACTGGTTATAGGTGGAATTAATGAATGATGAGTAGAGCGGTTGAATGGGCTGAGGAGGCGAATAACCCTCACCGTATAAGTGCTGGATGATCGGTTTGTTAATAACAATATCGGTTATGTCGACTGTGCCGCTATAACCCCAGTCATAGACATTAGTTTTATCATCAGGCAGGAGCATAATTTTGAAATAATCTTTTTTGTTATTGATCCAGTCTCTTGCTTTGAAAATGTAGTCGGGTGAATTTAAATGAAAGGATAAGTTGTATTTATGGTTGAATCCGGTACCTATTTCACTTGTCGGGAACATTTTACCGAACAAGAAGAAATAATTGTAGCCAATTATCAGTAAGAAAAGCAGTGTCGTCCAAGCGCATAAAGCAAGTAACCGGTTTTTTAATTTAGCAAGCAAAAATCCATAAATTGTCCCAAAAGCGGTTCCGGCCAAAATAGAATAGCCTATTACCGTAAGGATTGTAAATTTTTGCCAGGGCGCCCTTTGGATCCAAAATAAGGGCAGATTATCAATAAGCCAGGAGTATGTGTCGCCCAGCGGCGGATTGGTTCCCTTTCCGAAAAAAAGACCCAACAAGGTTATAAATAAAAAGAACGAGATAATTTTTTTATTTTGATTTTTAATCAGGAGAGCTGAAAAAGCCAAAATAGGCAGGGAGAAACTTAATAAAACGAGCAGCGAGTTTGTCTCATATGGGATAAATTGCTCCAAATATCTTTGACCGCCCCAGACATCGAAATACGACACATCTCCAAATAGTCTTAGAGTATTTTTTAAAGCCGTAAAAGAGTTAACCCAGATTAAAAGATCATTGACGGCATAGACTTTTATACCGACTGAGGAGGTAATATAATCCGATTGGAAGATAAAATGTCCCAGTGGAATAAGCCAGAATAAACTTGATAACAGATAAGTGAAAATAAAAAACAGGAAGAGATACAAAGAATTAAACAGTTTCCCAATTTTTTTTGGACGAAAAAAATATAGGTTATGAAAGATAAAATAAAAAAGCAGCATAGCGAACATTATCATCATGAGTGGCGGCTGGATACCGATAGGTGCTCCGATAAAGGCGATAAAAGGTAAAAGGAAAAGAACCGTTCTCAATGAAAATTTTTTTTGCAGCAAGCCGATAAGTAAACCTAATAAAAACGGGAAAAGAGCCAAGGTTGTGATCGCAAGTTGCAAGCGAGCCCAGATAAAAGGTAAATAGAAGTTAAAAAGATAAGCGGCTACCGAAGCGAAAATAATTTTTTCCCGATGCGGTGTATTTTCAGCTATTACAACCGAAGCCAAAAAGTACATGGCCAGTCCGGTAAGAAAAAACCAAAAAACAAAAGTTATTTTTTCTATTGAAATAACATCAAAACCGATTGAGGATAAAACCGCTTGTGGAAGTATAAAAGGCAAAGAGGCAATGTCATTAGCCCTATCCGATCCGCCCGCAACTTTGGGATACCAAAGATATGTCCGATCGATAAATCTTTCGTTGGGAAAAAAGGTTTGATTGACGTCTACACTGGATATTAGTGTGTTTGGTTTAAACCATAAAAGGGGTGTAAGACTCAAGACAAATATTAAAGCTAAAAGATAAAAGTTGATTTTCATTTTTTATTGTAGCTGATGAACCAATACTGGCTCAGGAAAGGAATGAACGGTTTTTCGAGACCTGTATTCAAATTGCCCCTTAGTCCAAACCAGAAGGGTTTTATTCTCAAATTATTAACTTTAATATTTTGAAATAAATTTTTTAAATCGGATTTAGTATATTCCCTGATGTGTACTTGTTTGCCCAGATGACCTTCATCAGCCAGAAGCAGCGGATATTTTGGAGCCTGACCGATAAGAATTTTAATAAAGTTGCTCAATCGATATCTGTTAGGAGTCGTAATAAGACATTGACCACCTTTTTTTATGACGCGGTTGATCTCTTTTATAAAGTTGACGTCGTCCTCCACATGTTCCAAGACATCGAAACTAACTACAAAATCGAAATAATTGCTTCTGAAAGGAATTTTATTTCCGCCATATTTTTTGAAAATAAAATTCGCTTGATATTCTTTTTTCCTGTGATCGTCTATATCAAGACCAAATATTTTATTTTTATTAATGTTAAAGATTGAGGTATATAATCCTGTGCCGCAACCGACATCCATAATTGATTTATTTTTTATGGTTTTTGCGTAGGCGGAGATAAAACTATAAATAGCCTTTGAACATTTATCGGTCTCGACATTTTTATCCGGCATTTAGTTTATTGACTGAAAAATTTTCAATTCAGTTTCAGCTATTTGCTTCCAACTGTATTTTTTGACGATATCTCTTCCGGATTCGATTAATTTTTTCGCTAAATTTTCATTGGTTAAAAGTTCTCGTATATTATTGGCGAATTTAATTTGGTTAAACATATCAATTCCGATAATAGCTTTTTTAAGATTTGTGAATGCAGGGAGCCGATAAGCTACGACAGGCAAACCGCAGGCTAGAGCTTCATAAAGAGCTATCCCCCACCCTTCTTCCTGGCTGGCGGATACAAAAATTTTACTGGCCTTCATGGTTTTAATAAGTTCAACTTGGTCCAGTGGTCCCAATAATAAAATATTTTTATTCAGATCTGATCGGATTATTTCCCGCTTGACCTGCTCTACTATTTTAATTGTCCCGCCACCGGCTATTGCTAACAACCGCTGATTATTTTGTTTTACAACCAATGACCAGATCCTGATTATTTCAAATATTCCCTTACTGGCTCTTAGACCGCCTGCAAAGCAAGCGTCATATTTTTTTGGCAACATTGGCAGACTATCTATCAATTCCAAATCGACTCCATTGGCAACTGAAAATATTTTTTTGGCATAGTCATGTTTTAAAAATAAATTTTGAATTGTCTTGCCTTCCAGCGTATCGTATAACAGTATACAAGCGGATTGACTCCTGATCAATTTAAAGCTAAATCTTTGTAACAAAAAAGCAACAGAATTAATAATGAAATTACCCTTTCTCTTGAAAGGTGGACGGTAAAGATGATGGATCATAGCCATCCATTTTAGATCCGGCCGGCTTAATTTAAGAAAAAAAGCCGGTATGATATCGCAAAAATAATCGGAAGTAGTGTAGACAATGTCGTATTCAGGTAAACGGTTTAGCAGTAAAAGTGAACTAAAAGTAGAAACGATGTATGATAGAGCTCTACCCAGATTATTTTTTTCTTTTCTGGAAAAAATATGAGCCCGGGCAAGAATAAATCTGGCTTTTAATCCCTCGGCTTTATAAGTGGAATAAGAACCAATTGTAGTTAAGAAACTGACTTCAATCCCTTTTTTAAGTAGTTTTTTAGCAATTTCAATATGACGTGTCATTCCCCCACTTTTTGCAGTACCCATTCCGGATCCGTTACTGATAAATAAAATCTTCATTAAAATTCAGAAATTCTTAAATAATTCTTTGTTTTGTTTGACCCAATCGAAAAGGAATTTTACGCCTTTTTCGGGGGATATTTTTGGTGACCAACCAAAATCTTCTTTCGCCTTGGAAATATCGGAAACATAGATTGGTTGGTCTCCTGGTCGCCAATCTGATGTTTTATAGTTTATTTTTTTTGAATAAAGTTTTTCTAAATAAGCAAAAGTCTCAAGAAGCGAAAGCGTAAATTTCTTACCACCACCGATATTATAGATTTGACCGGAAGTTTTTTTGATATTTTTTTCAGCCAACTCATAAGCCTGAATTAAATCAGTAATAAATAATATGTCCCTGACCTGTTTTCCGTTTCCATACATGGTAATAGGTTTATTGAGTAAAATAGCGATGATAAACCAAGCTATCCAGCCTTGATCTTCAATTCCAAACTGCCTTTTTCCATAAATACAAGATTGTCTAAATACAACCGTTTTCAGACCATATATTCTGGCATAGTCGCGGAAATATTGATCGGCCATACCTTTTGAACAACCGTATGGTGAATGAAAATCCAATAGTCTTTTTTCAGATATGCCATTAGGAAATTTTTTGAATTCATAACGGGTTTTTTTCTTTACTGTTTTTACATCTTCCATCGCTCCATATACTTTATTGGTAGACGAATAGAATAAAATGGGTGGTTTGTCAGATAGTCTGGCTGCCTCTAAGACGTTAAAAGATCCTATTGCATTATTCTCGAAGTCATAGCGAGGATCTGCAACAGAGTTCGTTACGGCAACTTGTCCGGCCAGATGGTAAGCAACGTCTACTTTACCAAGCAGGGCAACTAATTTCTTATAATCTGTTCTAATATCACCTTTGACAAATTTAACTTGAGGATAAGTTTTTTTTATCCAAGCAAAATTCAGAGAAGTTCCTTTTCTTGACAGATTATCGAAGATTAATACATCTTCTCCTTTAGTCAATAAATATTCCGCTAAATTAATACCAATGAAACCAGCCCCACCGATGATGAGTCTTTTCATATTTTTATGATGGCAACATTATAGGCAATAAATTGTTTTGGTACAAATCTTTCCATTATATATTCATATATGTTAAAAAGTTTATTTAAGGCTGGCGGATAGACATGGGCTTCAAAAAATTTAAATTGCGACTGGGGGAAAACTTTTTTAATTATGCGGATAAAATAAGATTGTTTGAAATGATTATGTTTTTCCATCAGAACCATATGCGGATAAAATAGCGGATTATAGCGGTTGGCTTCTACAATGATAATATTTCCTCCGGGTTTACTGACGCGTTTTAATTCGTGCAGCGCTTTAAGGTGTTTTTCCTGCTTTTGATCTTTTTCATCGACGTGGTGCAAAACGTCGTGCATGAAAACGTAATCAAACTCCTTGTCCTTAAAGTTCAAACTCAAAACACTTCCGGTTTTAAAATTCAAACCTTTGATTTTATCGATATTGTAATGTTTGTAAACATCGACGGCATAAGTCTTTAATTTTTTTTTGTTAATAAAATTCCAGGCGTCGGTTCCTGTACCACAACCAACATCCAAAATCTTACTTCCCTTTTTGAAAGTAAAATTAATTTTTTTTAAGATAGTCGAACTGTATATGACGGCAACTTTATTCATTTTTTTTTGAAGCATAGACTTCCATGGAGTCAAATAAATTAACCGGTACTACCCACTTTTTTACCATATTAATAAAAGTTTTTTCCAACAATAAATTAAGAAAATTAAATACCGGGTTTTTTATTTTTTTAACTCTTTTCCAAAGGTAATCAATACTGAAGTACCAGGTATAGCGATTCTTCTTTAGAATTGAAAAATTATTTTTTTCGAGGAGTTTTTTTATTGAATGACTAGTAAAATAAAAAAGATGCGGCGGTCTGATGTGCCACCAGGATTCTTTCATAATTTTAGCTGTCGGGCTACCGATATCAGGAGTTACCAGACAGAGAATGCCGTCCTTTTTCAATAATCTATTAGCTTCTTTGAGCAATTTCCCAGGATCGGTGACATGTTCAATAACATCCAGAATAACAATACAATCAAAAAAATTCGATTTAAACTTCTGTTTTTCTAGAGTTCCCTGAAAAACATTTTTTAGATGATAAACATTTTTGGCAAAGTTTATGGACCACTCCGAAAGATCGGTTCCATAAGTTTTCCAACCAAGTTTTTCTGCTTCATGCAAAAAGATGCCGGTTGAACAGCCTATGTCCAGAATAGTTCCCTTATCCGCTTTATAATTTTCCAGTTTTTTCAGTATTTTTTTGAAAGAAAGGGCTCTGTTTTCCGATTCTGCCTGGTAATCTGGATCGTTCAAATTTAAATAATGTTTTTCCAGATTTGACCTCTTTTCCCTGGGATTGACATAAATTAAACTGCAATTCATACATCTAACAATTTGCGGATGTTTACCGTAATCGCTGTCGGATATTAAATAATTACTGTCCTTATAATCAGATATTTTACTTTTATAGATTACCTTAAATAACTTTTCATCACAAATTCCACATTTTATTTTTGTTTCCATAGGGTTAAAAGATTTGCGATTTGCTTAAAAATATTAAAGAAAGGATTAACCATCCGATCGATAAAAATACCAGTTTGCGGGGTGTAATGTCTTTGTAAGATTTACGGTAATTTATCGCGTTTATAACATTAAGACTTCTCAATTCAAAAAATCTTTTTATCGACATCAGACTCGCACCGGATGACCATAAAAAAAGCAAAAAAGGAATTGAAGGAGTAGCGTTGGAAATTGTATACCACCCAATAAGGAATCGTAATGGATTATTCACAGATTCCGATATCACGTCTACATAAGCTTTATCTTTTAGACGTATAGGTGGAACATTATAGATAATTCCGGCTAAAAAAAAACCTAACAACGACAAACTTGTATAAGTTTTGATATAGAAAAGAGATAAAAGCATTGAAATAAAAAAAATTAGAAAGGTAAAAATTAAGGAATTTTTTTTGGAAATTTCCCCTTTGGGTATCGGGCGAAATTTTTTGACAGGATGATGTTTATCGCTTTCAGAATCAACGATCTGATTAATTATATAGTTGGAAGAGGAAATAAGACAAGCCAAAGTCACGGATAATATAATGACAAAGGGAATATGTAAATCAGGATACAATACTGGTTTTGACATCGCGAACAAGAGTCCCAATAGGACGACAAAATTTTTCGGCCAGTGCGGTATTCTTAAGATTTTTAAGTAAGAAAACATTTTAATTGATGGAAACAACTACAATTTTTTCCAATCTGGAATCGGCTGGCGAAACTGCGAAATTATTATCGACAAAAAACTCTTGCCGGATATAGATTTTTTTATTGACGATAAGTTTTGTAAGATCGTAAAAAAATTTAATTGATCTTTCTTTATTATCAGCCAACTTTATGAAATAAACTGGTTTTAATTTTTTTAGATTAGTACCCGCTTCAACTTTAATCTGGGAGTTCTTTGAGCCGATAGTGTAATTTGAAATTAAGATTAAAAATTTGGGTTTTTTTTTAAATTTAAATTCCAGAATAAAGTGACCGGTTTGACCTGAATTTATAGGAAAAATAACCGTATCATCCCTGATAATATTTTTTCTTATTTTAGCTTTTTTTTCAAACTGGCCGTTATTAAAATTATCCTTATAAATTATTTTCCAGGGTAACACTTTCCAGTCATTTAAAATATCGTAACGTAGAAGCACTATTGATAAGATGACGGCTAAAAAAGGAATAAAGAATTTTTTATTGGATATAGCGAAAATCGAGAAAAAGAACAGAATAATACTGAATGCCAAAAAAATGTAAGGTAGATGGTAAAAATTGAGATCCTGTCCGAAACCTAACAAAGAGGTTTTTAAGACCAATTTTAATGAATTAAAAATACTTATTATCAGTAATAATAGAAAAATCGTCAACAAAGTTTTATTTTTTAAAGGTAATACTGAGAGAGGAAGAAAGAGGAAAGATATAGCTGCCAAAATGTAGCGCGTATCAAATCCACCACCGTTCCAGTCATAAGCAAATGAAAATAAAATGACCGGCAAGATAAATAAAGAGCATAATAATATCGTTATCTGCGGTGACTTCCTTTTCACGTAAAATAAGCCCAGTAGAGATAAAAGTAGAACCGGTGACAAAAAAAACACTCCATTCCTTTGTTGGCTGAATAATTGACCGATAAACCCTGATTTAAAATTTCCCGAAAAAAATCCTTGCCAGGTTCTCGCCCAGGTGTAAAAATAGTGGTGGGAGTAGGTTGTGGAAAAAGGATTTTCGAATAGTAACCATTGATAAAGCAACAAAGTAGTAACCGGTATAAGGAACGCTATTATGGTTAAAACAATTTTAGTTAGCTTTAGTTTAGTACCGACAATTTTAGAAAAATTATATAGGCAATAAACGAAGATTGGTAATAAATAAATAACATTAAGATATTCCGTCAGTATTGAAAAACCGGCAGTTACGCCAATAATTATAAAAATCCACCACTTAGGCTCAGACTTTTTCAAACTTAAAGAGAGAACATGATAAACCAAACTCAAAATAAGAAGAGTTGAGAGTGAATGTGAAAAGTATAGGGTTGAGTATTTCCAGTTCAGGGAGCCAATCGCAAATGTAAGTGTTGCTAAATTTATTGCAAAATTATTTTGCCCAATCAATCTACTTATTTTCCAAAAAAAAATTACATTTAAAGTACCGGTAATGGCCGGTGATATCAGTAAAAACAATATAAGGATACTCGTCACGGGAAATTCTCTGTAAAGCAATTCTTTGGATGTATTAATATTAGTGGTTTCGAAACGTTGAGGATCATCAGCTAACTTAAGAAATCCGGTTATTGATTTGCCAAGTAAGTAAAGAGGTGACGAAACAAGTGCCAATCCAGGGGATCTGTCGGAATAGAATTTGTTTTTATAAGCAGAGACACTTACGTAATTGGTATAGCTTATGTATTTTCCCAACTCAAATTTTTTATTCTCGAAAGCTGATCGGAGTAATGCGTAGTGGCTGCCGTCATTTGATCCGACTATGGCTCCGGGGCCGGTAACGTAATAAAACAGGGAAAGAAGAAAAAAAATTATTAATAAACCCAGATTTTTTTTCATAATAAAGGGTTTAAACTTCTCCCGAATATTATATTCCAGTCGAATTTTTTAATATAACGGAGAGCATTTTGTCTGTAAGTTTTTAACATTTCTTCATCCGTCAGATATTTTAGTAGAGCTTTTTTAAGATCCTCTTTAGAGTAGTTAATTATAGTACCACATTGATTTTTAACAATTTCCGGAGCCGAGTGTGGAACATTGGTCATAATTATAGGAAGGCCGGCAGATAAATAGTCCTTTAATTTAGTCGGATCGGCAAAATAAGAATAATTATCAGATTCTTTACGGTACATGGCAACAGCTAAAGCACTGTCCGACAGTAGACTGTCGAGTAATTTTCTGTTTTTAACCCAACCTTTAAAAGTAATATGTTTTTCAACTTTTAAAGCAATGGCTAATCGTTGTAGTGCTGATTCATAAGAACCGCCACCGATAATTAGAAAATGAAAGTCTTTTATTTTTTTGATTATGTCCGGGATAACCGAGATTATCAACTGTACTCCCTGTTTTTTTACCAGGGAACCCAAATAAAGCAGCTGATGTTTTTTAACATTGGCAAAAGGTATTTTTTTAATTTTATCAGTCCAGACTCCGATCGGGACAATTTTTTGGCGGTTATAAAGCGAGCGCCTAAGCCCTTTAAATTTTTCCCGGGCTTCGGAAATTCTGGGAGAAACATTCCAGGTTTCATCGGCATATTTCAGACAAAGAGCATCGGCCCAGTGATATAAATTGTCTAATGGCGGGTACGTAAATCTTTTTGGTACGAAATCTATTGTGTAGTAGATAACTTTTTTTACTAAACCCAATTTTTTTAAAATTATACCGGCAAATGCATTCAGATTGTCAACTCCGATAAAAATATCATATTTTTCTTTTTGTTTAACGACCCAAAAAATCGTAAGTAATAATTCAAGAGGATAGTTAAGGATAGATATTGGTAGACGAAAAGACCACTGTTTCTTAATCTGTACTTTGGACTTAACAATTACCTCAAAAAAAGATTTAGTGTTATCGACAAATAAGGGGTGACTAATGTACAATAGTTTCGTAATTTTGCGGCTGACCAAATAATCTTTGAGAGCTTGAGGTGCTCCGTATACGAGATGATGGGTAGCTATAGCTATTTTATTTATGTTGTATATCATAATTGATTATTCCTGACTTTTTTAATATAGTTTCAAATATGATATCCCATGTGAGATTCCGTGTATATTTGAGAGCGTTGGAACTGAATTGATGGTGTAGTTGTGGTGACGATAGAATTTTTGTCAAAGCCTGGTTTAATTCTGACTTGGTATTATTAATAGAAAATCCCATTTTATTTTTTTCTATTTCTAAAGATATATTATATCCTTTACTGCAAATTACCGGAACTCCTGCTGCTAAAAGTTCTTTGATTTCTACTGGGTCTCTAAACATAGCTGGAGTACGATCAGAAACTTCAACAACCGCAAGTCCAATTCCATAGGATTTGTAATTACTAATACTTTTTTGATGCGGCACGTTTTCAATAAAGGAGACCTGTTTTTGAATTTCATCTTTTTTAATCAACTCTGCCAATTTTTTTCTATCTAAGTGACCAACTATTATGTAAAGATGCAATCGTGGCATCTTTTTTACCTGTTTTTTAAAAACTTCGACTACCAGTGTTATTAAGGAAAGTTGGGGAGAAAGAAAGCCATCAATTACCAATGCGTTTTTGTCGCTTTTAACATCTATTTTTTTCTTTACCTGATTTTTGGAATAAATTCCGGCCCGTAAAAGTATATTTCTATCTTTAGGAAGTCCCATGGCCTGTCTTATTTTTAAAATTTCAGGAGTACTGCTCCATACCACGTCTGCAAATTTCACAGAAATGAAATCTCCAAGATGATAGAGAATATTGAAAAAAAAATTATTATAACGCTTTTTGGAATAATCATCCGTATAGTATATTAGGTTAAATGTATTACCGAGAAGTTTTAAAAAAACTCCGGAAAGGGCGTTTATTGGATTTACTGCTATGAAATATTTTATTTGGTTTTTATGTTTTAGGAACCAGGTTATATTTATATATATGTCTTTAAGCGCCGATAAAGGATTACTTTCGGTTTTAAAAAGAGAGTGTTCAAATAGAATTAACTGTTTAGAAACTGTAGAAAAGTAAAGACGGAATGCTTGAACGGCGCCAAAAGCTGAAGTCGTATGGGCAGCTAATAATGTAGTTCCCATTTTTTTTGCTTTAATCGATGATCTTTGAAAAAAAGTATAAGTAGAGGAACCAATTGAAAGGTTTGAAAAATGTCCGGACATACATATTTCCTCAATAGTTCGATCAATATTATATTGATAGTTCCAATCTGGATAGTGTTTTTTAAACTTTGAGACGTCTGAAATATACCAGATATGGTCTCCTTCGCGTGCGTTTTTTTTATATTCGATATTGCTTTCTGTCTTAAAAATCGTTTCAACTTTTTTAATTGCTTCAAGAATTGATATATTTGCATGCCGCGAACCTCCTGCATTGTACACTTCGCCTGGTCGGGGGTTTTGATGGAAATGCCAAAACATATTTACGAGATCAAAACTGTGAATGTTATCTCGAACCTGTTTCCCTCTATAACCAAAAATTGAATATCTTCTTCCTGTAGCAATAGATTTAATTAAATAAGCTAAGAAACCATGTAGTTGGGTACCTGAATGTGCCGGACCAGTAAGACAGCCTCCGCGAAAAATACCAGTCGGTAAATTAAAATATTTTCCATATTCTTGAACCAAAATATCCGCAGCTACCTTAGATGCTCCGAAAATACTATGTTTTGAATTATCAATTGTCATTGATTCATCAATTCCCTTATAAAGGGAATGTGTTGTTGGAAGTTCGTAACGGGTATTTTTCTCGATGAGTGGAAGTTTGTTAGGACTATCACCATAGACTTTATTTGTAGAAGTAAAAATAAAGGTTGCATTTGGTGAATACTTTCGATAATTTTCCAGCATCACCAGAGTTCCTGCTGCATTGATTGAAAAATCAGTTTGTGGTTCTTTTGCTGCCCAATCATGCGATGGTTGTGCTGCCGCATGGATAATAATGTCAAATCGTTTATATTTATTAAAAATATTCTTGATTGAATTATCGTCTCTTATATCTATTGGGTAATGGTGGTACTGATTTTTATACTCTTCTTCAAGTGATTCCTTTTTCCAATTTGTACTGGCTTCTTTTCCGAAGAAATAAGCCCGCATGTTATTATCGATTCCGATTATTTCGTAGTCTTTTTCCGCCAAGAATTTAACGGCTTCAGATCCTATGAGTCCGGCAGAACCTGTTATAAGAGCTTTTTTCATCACCCAAAATTCTACTGCCAGCAAACATTATTTGCAAGGTCCAGTAGTGACTTTATATTTTTTATATAAAAGGTTAATGAGATAAATTGGAAGTTTATTACTTTTCATGGAGTAATGAGTATTATTTGGTATATTTATTAATAAATTGACAAATTTTTTCAACTATTTCCAATTTTAACTCCGAGTAAAGAGGTAAACATAAAATTCCGTCAGAGATCTTAACTGCGTTAGGAAAAGATTTAGCCATATTGAAAGGATTGAGATAATTAGTTAAAAACTTATAGCTGTTTGTAAGGGGGTAAAAATATTTTCTGGGTTTTATGCCTTTTTTACCCAGCTTAGCACATATTAAATCCCTGGTTTTTCTGTCACTAAACAGTATTGGCAGATATGCATAGTTATAATCAGGAGTAACCAGTTTTTGAAATTTTAAACTGCTGTTATTTTGTAAAAGTCTTTTATATAATTCGTAAATTTTTTTACGGAGCAGAATTTTGCTGTTAATTTTTTTTAAATTCAATAACCCCATGGCTGCCTGAAATTCGCTCATTTTTGCATTAATTCCGGCCAGTACAACTTCTTCTTCACCTGTAATTCCGAAATTACGTAATAAATTTACATCTTTATTAATTTGGATTGAATTCGTTGTAATTGCACCTCCTTCTATAGTATTAAAAACTTTGGTGGCGTGAAAACTGAAGGTTGAAATATCTCCGTATGATCCGATTAATTTATTTTTGTATTTAACTCCAAAGGCATGAGCTGCGTCGTAGATTATTTTTAATCCATTTTTTTTGGCCAGCTTTTCCAATCTTTCAGTAGCGCAGGGATTACCATAGACGTGAACGGCTAAGATGGCAGAGGTTTTATTTGTAATTTTTTTTTCGATATCAGCCGGGTCTATGTTATATGTTTCCGGATCTATATCGGCAAAAACCGGGGTACAGCCTTCCCATAGGATTACGTTGGTTGTAGCCGGAAAAGTAAAGGGAGTTGTGATGATTTCACCTTTAAGATTAAGCGCTTTAATCGCAAGCTGCATAGCGAGAGTCCCGTTAGTCACTAAAGATAAAAGTTTTCCTCCGATATATCCCGGTAGTTTTTTTTCAAGTTGTCGGACGAATTTACCGTTATTAGTCAGCCAAGCTCTTTTCCAGATCTGTTTTACATATTCCTGATACTCCTTTAAATTTGGGAGCTCGGATTTTGTGACGTTTATCATATATAAATCAGATTAAATCTTTCCAATTTTTTGCGGATATTTTCCGGATTGACCTGGCCGGAACTCCATAGGCTAAGGTGTGCGGCGGAATATTTTTAGTCACAACTGCACCGGCCCCGATAAAACTGCCCTCACCTATTTTTATCTTATCTATAATCGTGACCCCGACCCCTATCCAAGAATCTTTGCCGATTTTAACATTTCCTGCGATATTTGCACCCGGTCCTATCGTTACAAAATCTCCCAGTTCGGCGTCATGGTTAATCAGTGAGTTTATATTGACTATACAGTTCTTTCCTATTTTAATATCGCAGGTCATAATTACTCCTGGACAGATGATCGAGCCTTTTTGGATGGATATATACTGATTTATGGGTACGGACGGGTGAATGACCGATTCCAGGGAAAAACCCAGTTTTTCAATTTTTCTGACTATAAGTTTCCGTAAAGGACTTCCGATAGCCGGTACAAAAGTAACATTTTTTTTAAAAGATGTTATACGAGATAAGGAATATACGGGTTTATCCATAAGGAATTTGGCATGAGGTTTATCTTCCAGAAAACCCAAAACCAGGGAATCTTTTTTCAGGTTTTTATAAATTAAGTAAGTTTCCCTGGCCATACTTCCTGCTCCAAGAATGTATATTTGTTTTTTATTTTTCATTTAGTTCATATTCTATACCCTTTATCAGGTATATAAATCCAAAAATTAATTTTAAAATAAAAACAGAAAAAAATAATAAAGGATGGTTGAGTATTTTTTTGAATTTATTTTTTTCCAGAAAAACCGTGAGAAATCTGTATTTTACCCCCAATTGTTTTTTAATTATATTTTCGTAGATTTCCTTGTCCCCGGACCATTTATTTTTATAAATCTTAATTCCCCTGACATATCGGCTCTTTTTGAAAAGATACTGGCTGAAGGTCAGGTTTTCTTCGTGATGGCGCACAGGCAAGTCGATTTTCCCGAATTTGACTCCAAGTTTTTGCAGTTGAATATCCATATCCCAGTCAGCCGGGCCAGAGGATAATAATGGATCATATTTTTCAGTTTTAAAAAAAACATTTTTTTTTATTACCCTTACTGCGTCAATCGGTGTTGCATCATAAAAACTCCGTTCATAATTTCTGATTTCCTGCAATATTTTGTTATTAGCGACAATTTTTTCAGGAATAAAAAAGGCGTCCGTCTCTTTGGAAGTGATAATTTTAGAAGCCAGATTTTTCAGTAAATTTACCGATAATTCCATATCATGATCTAAAAAGAATAAATAATCATTTTCTGCTTTTTTGGCTCCTAAATTTCTTTGTCTGCAGGCTTGAGAGGGCTTTCCGTTAACATAAAAAATTTTAAGTTTATATTTTTTTGCAAGGTCGGCAGTTTTGTCACGGCTGTAATTGTCAATTAAAATAATTTCATATTTATTTTGGGGATAATCCTGTTTTAATATGCTTTCGATACATAGTGGCAGAACTTTTTCAGAATTAAAAGTCGGGATAATTATTGAAAAAGAAGGTAAATGACTATTTTTCATTTTTAAAATTAATTTTTTGCAACCCTACGGTGACTAGTATAAAATACTCTCATGCCAATTTTATTTTTATTGTTAAGTTATTTTCTTGCCTATCAAAGCAACTTTGATTTTATATTCCTGACGGTACTCCTCTTAGTTGGATTGTCTAGCTATTTTAAGATAGTTGAAAATTTCAATATTGAAATAAAAAAAAATATCCAGATTTCCGGTCTGAGACAATCGGTTCTCCTGCAAAGAATTTTATTGGTGATGCTGTATATTTTATCACTATTTTTAGCTGAAAAAATAAAGCTGCTTCCCGAAATATTCAGAATAAGTAAAACCGAATTTGCCGGCTTTTTTTTCTTATTATATATTCCGATCATATTATTGTTTAAATTTTCTGCAGATATAACCGTATATATTGCATTATTATTATTACTTGTTACACCTTTTTCCATAATACATAAATATCAAAATACTGCGGAAATATTACCAATTGTAGTTTATTTACTTATTTTCACAGCGTTAATACAAAATTTGAAACATATCTATGTTGAGAGTAGAAAATAAAAGCGGTTTGTATTTTACATTGTTTGCAGAGACTATCATAATAGTTTTAAGTTCTGTTTCCGGTATCTTCCAACTTTATTTATTGGCTGCATTTTTATTGAGATTTCTCATTCCGGAATTACACATTCCCCTCAATGAAACAATTTTTGCCTTAAGCAATCAGCAGTTAAGTGTTTATCTGGGAATTACTTTATTGACACAAACAGTCTGTATTTTGTTTAAGGTAATGCAAAAGCGAATAGAACTGAGACGAATTATAGATATTAATAACGATGAAAAATTTATTTATATATTAACTTCCTTATTCTTTGCTCATTTTTTCGCCAGCAGCTTAAATTTTTTTACCGGAACCTATCCCGTAGAAGTTGTGATATTTTTTGTTTTATTTATTTTTATACTTCCCACAATTACAGAGTTATATAAAAGTTTAGGAAATTTTACCCAATATAAATTTTACAAAGATATTCTAATTAAAAATAAACCGTTGAATTTAGAAAAGGAAAAGGTTCAACCGGCAATAAATGTTAAGTTTAAAATTCCACAATTTCATATAGCGAAAAAAAACATATTTTTGGGAAGCGGTATAGTTTTGATGATGTTAATTTTTATATTGGCAATTGCGGCTGTTATCTTGAAATCTTACGAATATGCGCTTAAGCAACGGCATATAAAAGAGTCGACGAGCATAGTTAAAGTAACACCGGTTAAACCGGTAGTCGGAGAAGAAGTTGTTTTGGAAGGATTTAATTTCGGTTGGAGAACTAATCCGGAGGACGCATTGATGAGCGATTACGGTCAGGTATCAGTCGAAACTTGGACTGAACAGAAAATAGATTTTAGTATTCCATTGGATTGGAAAGAGGGGGCTGTAAACCTTTGGATAGTAAGGAACAAAACCGACAACCCCCCCTTTGTGCAATATAAGAGCAATATTGTTTCACTAAATATTAAATCACGTTGGGATTATTATCCGACAGAAAAAGAATTCTTTGATGATTCACTGCAGTCATTAGTAATAAAAGGATTCAAGAAAATCAGACGTAAAATAGAATTAAATAAAGATTAAATCATTTACTTTCTCCTTCTTTTAATACTTTTTCATAATGACCCAGGGTTACCATTTTCTGCACAGTATATCTGTTCATAATCCGGTATGTAAGAAAATAACTCTGTGGAAGCATATGATTAGCTATGGTATCAAATATCAGGTGTGAACTAATTCCAAGTGCCAAGGCTAAGATAATGGGAAGAACAAACAATTTTTTATTCCTAATCCGGCTTTTTGACTTTAAACTCAAAAATAAATAAAGAATCAGCAAAAGAAAAACCCATTCCCAGGCATGGAAAGGTACTATTATTTTATTGTTGATTTCAAAATAATTTCCGGAAAGAAAAGAATTAAGATCAAAGGAAAATCCGAATGCTACAAAATAATCATAAAGATGATCAAAATCAATTAAAACACCCCCCAATAAAGCCGCGAAAAAAGCAGAAAACGGTTTTTTAAATTTGTCCCAGACAAACACACCAATCATTAAACTTAATAACAGATGAACTATTTCATGTAAAAAAAGAGACATAAGTAATAAGTGTAAATGAAAGTATTGATACGATCAATAGAAATATGATCGAGTAACTATTCACAGTTCTTGACAAAGATTATAATCAATTGTCATTGCGAGCGGTGAGTTTTGGAGCGAAGCAATCTCATTAATGGGATTGCTTCGTCGTCGTTCCTCCTCCTCGCAATGACATAGTCTGGTATAGTTTTGTCGAGAAGCGTGAACTCTTACATGATCGAGAAGTTATCGACAGCTTAGGTATTCAGGATTTAATGCTAAATAATTTTAACTCCTTGATTAGTTTTTTCACTTCATCGGCCTTCCAATTCGGCGGGAGCAATTCTTTCGGTATAAACGTATCCTTGAAGTAAGTTGAGATGAATTGATTTCTTAAACTTTTTAACCAGATGTTGTGATCGCATAATGTTGTTAAGCGCTCCTAATCTATACTCTGCAGGTCTATCAATAAATGTTTAGTTTTCGAATATAAACCGTTTACTTAGTTAACACTTCGATTAAACGTTTAATCGAAGTAAGATTAAATTCCTTCAGATTTTGTCCTTTCATAATCGAATTTTCTTTCCCATGCAGATTTCCAATTTATACCATATGTTCCAGGAGGGAAAAGTTCGTTATAAAGTCCCTGTAAAAATAGGGCAATTTTTTCATTTCTTACAAGATTTTTCAGAGCAGGAACTATTCCGTCACTTTTTTCCATTACAAAGTGAAATTTTGAAACCGTAGAACTCGATACTTTAACGACATCGCAAATTGTATAGTAATCAATTTTCTTCATTAGTAGAAATATAATTATTATTCTTTTAGCTATCATTATTCTCTCAACCGGTGAAAGTAGTTCAATAAGTACTTTATTGAAGTCCTCTTTACTTGTTTTTTTTGCCAGCACTTCAAAAAGAAGAGTAAAAAGTTTTTCATAAACACTTTCTTTAAGACGGTATTTAGAAATCCTAGTCATACTTCAATTAAACGTTTAATTGAAGTATTGTCTATGGATTATATGCTACAAAAGTAGGGATTTGGACTGAATTAATAAGACGAAATACTTAATAGATAATTAAGATTTCAAAAAACATTTAATTTCATTAAAAGGAAAGTTCCTTGAATTTTTATAGTATAAAGTATCCTATTAAATCAAGAAGTAACCAGTCAGACGGCTTTAGTAATTTTTTCATTACCTTTAACTAATATCACTTCCTTTTAATTAGTTAATACTTGTTATCGTCTATAGGATTAAACTCTAGGCCACCAGTGGAATAGAGTCTTTGCGGTA
>MGAF01000059.1 GCA_001789635.1 Candidatus Roizmanbacteria bacterium RIFCSPLOWO2_01_FULL_35_13
AAGGAAGTGATATAAGACCATTAAAAGTACATACTCACGTAATTCTTAGAGATGGCGTTTTTTCCGTGGTTGCCCCTATTTTAGTATTTGCGGTAGCATCCGGAGGAGAATTAACTCGATTTGAAGGTTTAGCTTTCATGTTATTATTTATTCCCTACGTAATAAGTGTTTTTTTACAGGAAAAACTTGCGAGTAAATTTCAAAAGCAGAAAGATTTTAAGGATATTGAAATAAAACTGAATCTTTTAGGTTTTGACGTTGGAAAGATAAAATCAGGCTGGATGTCTTTTTTCTTAGGTCTAGGTTTACTTATTTTAGGGGCTCAGTTTTTTACCAACACAATAATTCAAATTGTTAATCAATTTGCTGCAAATGAATTAATAATTGGTTTAACTATAGGGGCAATTGGTCCATCGATTCCAAATATTTTAGCAGCTTATAAAGCGACTAAAAAGGGGATGGGTGATATTGCGGTTTCAGAAACATTGGGTTCAAATATCTTTACTCTGTTAGTAACAATGGGATTTCTTGCATTTTTATCTCCCGTAAAAATACCAGAAAGATGGATTTATTTTGAAATCCCCGTAATGATTATAATGAGCTTAATGTTACTGGTTTTTATGACGACACGAAAAACCATTTCAAAAGTTGAAGGAAGTATACTTTTAGGTAGCTATCTCCTTACCTTATTTATACAAATTTTTATTATTAAGTGAACTTTTAGACTTCTATAATTATCTAAAAGTGTTTTTGCTGGCGGATATAAATGCTATTCGAACTTATTATAGCCGTAATTATTTACAAATAACTAATTTTTCTTAATTATTAAAAACATATAAGCTATTCGAACTTTATTATTTATTTAGGATGTGAGGCAAATTCATTACGCGTACCATTTATCATTTGTTGCACACACCATTTTGCATAAAATCCGCTGAATAGTTTACCTAACCAAACATTTGTTGTTGGCAAATCATAATTTATAAACACCCTTATTGAGGACTGATCGCCCTGAGGTTTTATCTCAACTCCCATAATGTAATGTCCGATTATTAACAATTTCGGAGTTCCGATTGTCTCCCAGGTTTTTGCATAGGGCGGATCGTGTCGCGTTACCACTTCTTCCAATGATATCGGTATTCCAAAAGCATTACCGCTTAAACTAATATGAGAACCGATCTTCTGACCGTGACTTTTATCTGTTGTTACTTTCATACTTCCACCTCCCATCATCCAGGATGATCTGCCCATATGCGAAGAAAAGCGGGAATGGTCATCGACATAGCTGAAAATTTTTTCGGGAGAAGCTGGAATAAGTATGCTTTCCTCATAGTGATGCAATTTTTCCTTCATGTTTATTTAATTCACGTAGTCGGAAGGGCTTTCATCAAACTGCTTTTTGCAGTGTTCCGAACAAAAATAATAAGCTGTATTCTTATATATACTCTTAAATTTAGCAGTTTTTACTTCAACCATCATGCCGCAAATAGGGTCTTTTTCTTTTCCTTCCTGAGAAAAAAGTTTTTTTAAGAAATCAATCATATTATTATTTTAACTTCTAAAGGTTAAGATTTTATTAAAATACTGTTTGTTATTTAATTTTAATAATCCAATGGTCGGGATGAGCAACAAACATGTCCTTATCACCGTCTGAACAGAAATAATACACAATTCCTTTATAGGGCAGTTGAGTCTTCATTTGGTTTTTTGGTTTAGTCATTCCACAAACCGGATCTTTCACTATTTTCTCACTGTCATTAGAATTATTTTTCATATAAGGCCAAATTATGCTAATTTAGTTTTTCTCAACATTAAAGCATTAATCACAACAATTACCGACGATGCACTCATTAGGATTGCCGCCCATTCAGGTCGAAGTAATATTCCGAAGGCGGGATATAAGACTCCCGCAGCTGTCGGAATGGCAAAAACATTGTAACCTGTTGCCCAGATCAGATTCTGTACCATTTTTTTGTTGGTTTCCTGGCTTAACTTAATCGCTTTAACCACATCAAGAGGATCGTTCTTCATTAACACTATATCAGCCGATTCAACCGCAACATCAGTTCCCGCACCAATGGCAATTCCCACATGTGCTTGAGTAAGGGAAGGAGCGTCGTTGACACCATCACCCACCATGGCTACCACGTTACCTTGATTTTGCAGTTCTTTTATCTTGTTCACCTTATCCTCAGGTAAAACTTCCGCAAAAACAGTATCTATATTTAGCTCTTTACCGACAACTTCTGCTACGTCTTTGGTATCTCCTGTCAGCATAGCTGTTTTTATTCCCATTTCGTGTAGTTTTTTTATAGCTTGTCTTGATTCTTCTCTAACAATGTCGGCAAGTAGAATTACACCTTCAGGCTTTTTATCAATAACAACGAATACCGAAGTTTTACCTTTAACTCTTGTTAAATCCAACTGCTCCAAAGACTCCTCAAGTCGCAGTTCTTTCAATAACTTCCTGTTACCGACTGTAATTCTTTGCTTATTTACAATACCGGAAGCTCCTTTTCCCGGATAAGATTTAAATCCTTCCACATTTGGAATCTTCAAATTATCTTTTTTTGCCTTATTAACGATACCCTGGGCAATTGAATGCTGGGAATGTGCTTCAACTGCTGCAGTCAATTCCATTAATTTATCAATTTTCAATGCTGAATTTTTTGATTGAATGACATCGGTGACACCGAATTCACCCTTAGTCAATGTTCCGGTCTTATCGAAGACGACATAACTTATTTTTCTTGCGATCTCCAAGCCTTTCATATCTTTTATCAGGACTCCGTTCTTTGCTCCCAGAGTTGAAGTGATTGTCGTGACTGTAGGAATCGCAAGCCCAAGGGCGTGTGGACAAGCAATAACGATCACTGCAACTGCAATTGTTGCGGCAAAAACTGCACCCATCGGAACAACATACATCCAGAATATGAAAGAGGTAATTCCGGCAATAACGGCAACATAAAATAATACTCCGGCCGCGCGGTCTGCTAAATGTTGAACATTGGGTTTACTGGCTTGGGCTTCACGGATCAACTTCATAATCTGTGAGATGGCAGTATCGGCTCCGGTTTTACCGACTTTAATCGTCAGAGATCCGTCTTGATTCAAAGTTCCACCGATAACTTTATTACCTTTTTTCTTATCAATTGGGCGGGATTCACCTGTAATCATCGATTCGTTTACCGAGCTTTCACCTGTTATTACTATTCCATCAACAGGTATTTTCTCTCCGGGCTTGACCAAAACCAAATCGCCAATTATTAAAGTACTTGTTTCAACGTCTCTGGTTCCTCCGCCTTTTTTAAGAAGATGCGCTGAAAGCGGGATAAGTTTGGCTAGTTCTGCAAGAGCTCCGGTTGCACCCCTGACGGCCCGCATTTCCAGCCAGTGGCCTAAGAGAAAAACAGAAATAAGAGTAGCAATTTCCCAGTACAGGGATTCACCAGGAAATAAGAATGTTGCAGCAACTGAAAAGGTGAAGCCTACAGTAATGGCAAACGCAACTAAAGTCATCATGGCAGGATTTCTTGCCCCAAGTTCGCCTTTAGCAGCCTTGAAAAAGGGAATTCCTCCGTAAACAAAAATAAAAGCACCAATTAAAAACAGGATGAATTCACGGCCTGGGAAGTTAAATTCAAATCCCATCCACAGTTGAATCATAGAAGATAAAAGCATTGATAAAATAACAAAAGGAAGCGTTATAAAGAAACGCCTGCGAAAGTCGTGTTCCATCGAGGCATGGCCTCCGTGTCCATTATGTCCTTCCGAATGCAATGGAACCAGACCCATACCACACTTTGGACATTTGCCCGGTTTATCCTGGATTATTTCAGGATCCATAGGACAGGTATAAAGACCGGAACCGCTTTTATGATCCTTATCTTTCTGGGGGCTGGATTGATTTTTGCCTTTTTCGATAAGCTTCATGCCGCATTTAGGACATTCACCCGGAAGACCCTCTTTTATTTCAGGATGCATCGAACAAGTATAGATTTTCATAGTTTTAAAGACCCCAGTTGAATTTTCGCTCTTTAACTCCTGCAACATTCAGTATAACCAATTCCACATATTCAGTTTCTGTTAAAGGGGAATTGAATGTTAGAGAGCCTTTCCGGTGATGTCCACCGGGAGGGCTTCCCTCCCAGATTGGAGTCGCTAATAAATATCCCTTATCGTCGGAGAGATTGCTGACTTGAGAGACGTCAAAATTCAGATCTACCGAATGGGTTTCAAATGTTACTTCAAACTCGGGTTTTTCTCCTACTTTCAGGTTTTTCGGCTTGACTATTACTGTTACATTTCCTCCCTCATTCTCCTGTGAGGCCAGCTTATTCTGTTGAGGCTGTGTGGTCACGTCTGCCGATATCGTTTGCAAAATCTCACTAGAGCTTTTTTTCCTCAGATTTATTCCAATAAATAGGATAGCAACTATTAAAACCAGTACCAAAAATTTATTCATATTGGACATAAGTAACTATTAGAGTTGTTGCGAAATAGGGAATCAATTTGTCATTCTGGCTTGTCCAGAATCTACAAATTGATGAACAACGATTCTGGATGCGCTAAAACTTCGTTTTAGCTTACCAGAATGACATTACAACAACCTAATCATTTAATATGATAACTTTTAACCTTTTGAATTTGCCTAAGCATATAGAATATGCCAAATCCGTTCATGATAATACCAAGCACGATTAAAGGAGTTTGATAACGGGTCAGGAATACTGCTGCGCCCGATAATCCAATAATCGGTAAAACCTCGCTTAGATGATGGGCGCAACAAGCAATCATTGAGACTCCTGATGTTGTCCCCGATGTTGCCGCCATTGCTTTTCCTGAGTTGGTAACTTTTAACTTTTCACTTTTAACTTTTAACTTGACATATAGTCCAATCTGTATTCCAAAACCTGCCGAAAGCAGTATCATCCAATACCATAAATCTTGAAATTGAGAAATGGTTGAAGCCCAACTGCCGGAAGAAACACTCATTACAATAAAATAAAAAAGAAGCAGTCCCAAGCTTCCCAGAATTCCGGCAATTATTTCTTTTTTCATAGTCTAATTTTATTAGAATTTAATTAAGATTTTATGAAGGAATTAGAAATTTATAACTTTTGTTTACCTGAATAAATCAGAAATTCAATTTGATAGAATCTCTCTATGTTTAGATTTACAAAAACTATAATTGGCAAAAATAATAATAAAGTTATTATTTTTTTGAACGGATGGAAGGGAAAAAGTTGGCACATTTTACCAATTGCAAATTTACTTAGATTTGTTGGTTATTATTGCATAGTTTATTCTTATGATAAGATTGTTCTTTCTCCAAATCTAAAAGAAACCCGTAAAAATATTCTTCAAGTAAAAAAGAACGTTATTGAACAAATTAAGTCATTGGAAAATCAAGATAAAAAGGAATTTACAATATTAGGAATAAGTCTAGGATCGGTAATAGGTGTATTGGTAGCAAATGAGTCTCCAGCGGTAACAAAACTTATTCTTAATTCAATAGGTGCTGATTTCGCTGAAACAGTTTGGACTTGGGAAATAGTCAATGATGGTTTTAAAAAACAATTGTTAGAGAAACAATCTGTAACTCTTGAAAGATTAAAACAAGAATGGACATCTATTAGTCCTATTTATCACATAGATAATCTTAAAAAAAGAAAGTTGCTTATTTATTTATCAAAAAGAGATGAAATTATTCCGTACAAACATGGTTTAAGTTTTATAGGGGGATTAAAAAAAAGAGATTGCAGTTTTATCTTAAAAACGAGTTTTAACTTTAGTCATTTAATTTCCTGTGCTTTTAATTTTTATAATATTTTTGACTATATAGATTTCTTAAGGAATAAAAAGTAGACTCTTCTAAAAGATTTTTTACCACATTAAACATATCGATTCAATCTTTTCTTTATCAGATCAAAAACAAGTATAGATATTGAGGGGAAAAAAGTTGGAATTTTATTTTTGTATTCTGTATATTCTTCTTTATATTTTTTTGTCATCTCTTTTTCTTCTTCACAGGCTAATTTGCTGTAGCGAAAGATTAGGACTGGCGCCATAAGAAGAGTAATAATCGTTGGCCACTGGAGAAGAAATCCCAGAATAATAAGAATAAACCCACTATATTGCGGATGACGAATGTAGTGATATACTCCGGTTACGGCTAATTTTTTCTGTTTCCGTGCGTTGTATAAAACTTTCCAGGCTGAAGCAATAAGGATGAATCCGCCTGCAATAAGCCCGTAGCTTACCAGGTGAATCAAGTTAAAATGAGGATCGCCGCCGATATTGAAAAATTTATTTAATAAATGCCCCGAGTCGTGAGAAAAATCTAGATTAAAAAATCTATTGCCAAAAAAAGACGTCAAAAGATAAATAGTCAGAGGAAATCCGTACATCTCGGCAAACAACGCCGCTAAAAAAGCAGAAAAAATTCTGAATGTCTGCCAATCTATTTTTGTTCTTGGTTTAAAAACGGATTTAAGGAAAGTTACAAAAATAAAAAAGTTCAATGCGACTATTATCCAATTTCCGTATTCGTATTTCATATAAACTTATTTTGCATTGTTAATAATTTGGATATTTTTCCAAATAATTTTTTCCTGTCAAGTCTTCCGACTGAGAAAAGTTCGTCATTGATAATAATACCCGGATTTGCCATAATCCCGTATTTAACGGCAAGTTCCAGTCCTTTCAAACCCAAAACATCATATTCTTTGACCATAAGCTTCGGATACTTGACCTTTGCTTCTTTAAGAATTTTTTTTGCCTGAAAACACTCTGGACAGCTTACGGAGGTTATAAATTGGATATGAATCGTGTTATCAGCTTTGAGTTTTGACATTTGAATTTTGAGTTTCTTCAATATGTTTCAGCAATTCGGTCGTTGGAGCATTCATATTCGGGAAATCAACTGACGTGTGTATTTTGCCGTCAGGCTTAATATGAACATAAGTGTGACCGGGCCGGTCATCATGCATGGATGAAGGTGTGCCTAACACTTTATAAGCTGCAGCCACCTTTCTCTCCGCATCAATCAAAATAGGGGTAACGATTTTTTCCTCTTTCAAGATTGGGTCCCAAGTTGCCTGATCGTCAACACTTATCGGGATTATAACGGTGTTGAGATTGTCAAAATCTGCCTTATATCGCTCAAGCCGGGAAACCTCCTGCCAGCAGGGACTGCACATTACTCCTTCGTTAAAGAAAAGTAAGACATCTTTTCCTTTGTAGTCTGTCAGTGAGATTATTGAACCATTGGTCGACGGTATGCTGAAATCAGGTGCTTCGACTCCTTCCGCGAGCGGTTCGAATTTTTTAGCCGGACCGACTCCACCTCCGTGGTGTGATACCATATCATCTGCCTGATTGGCAGCAGGATTATTCTGAGCAGAAACCCCCTGCACATTGGCGTTTTCCTTATTTTTATTACTTACTAAGCTGTAGCCTACGACTATTGTCCCGATAACCAAAGCAGCTAATATATAGGTAAGAAATTTATCAATTGAGAAAGTAACTACATACTGACCCGCCGGTTTTTTTTCTGGCTTAATATCCTGTTTGTTCTGGCTCTCGCCTTCATTACAACAATCCATAGGCTATTTATACATAAGCGTATATTAAGATTCTATGAAGAAGCTTTAGAAAAAAATAAAGATATATTTTACCTTTGAGATAAGCTAAAATACTTATTAAGTATGGAAGAAAATAATTTAATTAATCAACAAGTAATCAGTAATAATTTTTTTCATGATTTTCTGGTTTTTCTAAAATATCTCGAAGAGAGACCGATTAAAAGAACAATTACCGGTAATATTTCTTTAGCCGATATCTTTTCTTTACAAAAACAGTTTCACCAACAAGAAATATTTTCTGAATATAAAAAATATAATTGGAGCATAAGATCGGAAAGGCAAATCGAATTTTTAAGTAAGATAAAGATAATTGCCGAATCAATGTATGTGATATATAAAAGAAAAGAGTATCTGATACTCTCAAAAAACGGCAAAGGTTATCTTCATAATATTGATCCGGTTACCCAATATTGGAATATGGTGCTTCACTACTGGAATAGGGTCAGCTGGGAATATTTTAATCCCAGCCCGGAAATAAACAAAAGAAGCGTCATGGACGTATTGCAACATAATCAACATTCACTTTGGAATTCACTGTTGAGAAAAGGAATTCAATGGATAGATTTTGAATCATTTTGCCAAGCGGTTAAGATCCACTTTAAACTGGAAGATTATTACAAAAATATTGACGATTTTTCGTATTACCTAGACATTGAGTATGGACTACTAAAAAGAAACATTTTCCTATTTGGCTGTGTTGAGGTTGAATATAAAAAAGATAAATATAAATTTGATCGGATATCTCATTTTCGCCCAACCGAGCTTGGAATTTTTATGTTTGAGAAGGGAATTAACTCGATAATTTAAAATATTAAAATTATAAAAATTTTAGATAATCTCATTTAACAAGTATAAATAATAAGTTCTAATGTAGTCAACTAACGTCAGAAAAATGTTACAACGTTTCAAACCTCTCCAGACTGACAGGTAGGTTAGAATTTCTGATATAATTTTACATTATGCCTAAAGCCCTAATAGTTATTGATGTTCAAAAGTATTTTTTGAATAACAAAACAAAACTAATTGTTAAAAAAATTAAAAAATATCTTAAGCAAAAACCAAAAATATATTCTTCCGTCTATTTTACTATTTTCAAAAACGATAGTAATTCTCCTCTTTGGAACATTTCATAATGGAAAGATTGTACTGAGTCACCAGATACTGATATCTGTGAAGAATTAGAACAATTTATAAACAAAAATAATCTTGTCTATAAAAATATTCTTTCAGCAGGCAAAATACCGCAGATAATAGAAGAAATTAAAAAGAAAAATATTCAAGAAATACACCTGTGTGGATTTGATACGGATAGTTGTGTATTAGCTACAGCATATGCTTTATTTGATTTAGGAATTAAGCCAGTAGTAATAGAAAATCTAACCTGGTCAACTTCAAAAGAAAAACTTCATCAACCGGCTATTAAAATGTTACAAAGAAACATCGGTTTTGTAGAAAAAGTTTGAATTTTGCTAAAGTAAGTTTTTTAATCAATCAGTGCTAGTCCGAATGAATTGGAAAAAGGTCTAAAATCAGACTACTATCCTCACTTTTTTCTCTTCGTCGCTTGATTAATAACCGAGTCAAAAGAGGTAACAAAATTGGAAAAAAGAAGATTAAATTTATTTAAGCACTCCTGTCTGCCAAGTAGCGGCGGGATGTCGTCTCGACTCAAAAAACCAACAGGAATAGCAAGATCAATTTTACCGATTTTTATTTTGAAATTTTGAATAAGATACACAGTCTCGCTTCCTCCGATACCAAACGTTCTGAATTCCTTTGCCTCTTTTTCCAAAACAACATCCAGATCTTCTGAGGCAGAATAGGGTAATAAGGTGTAATCTGCTCCTGTATCAACTATCATCATGTAGTTAAACCACCGCTTTCTTTTTTTTGACCAAAAAGATACATTTACGATGGGCCTTTTTACTGTTCCGAATATGTGAGACTTTTCAGATTCGTAAGGAAACAATAATTTCATGATAAGAGAATGAGACTGTCTACTTTTGGGATATATGTAATAGTTGGGATTTCTTTAGGATATTTCTTAAGTAGTTTGTTTAATAATTGAGTTTTGGCTTTGCCGGTTTTAGTGGCATAAACTTTTCCTTTCATAATTATGATGTGTCGTCCTTTATAGGTGGGATTGTCGTAAACTTGCAGCAATAAATTTTTTTTAACATTAGCCATGACCATAACGAAATTTTACCACAATTCTCAACCGCCTGGCTCTTTATTCCAAAAATAATCCCTAAATTCTCACTTTAATTTTATCTTAACTAGAAAATTTACTTATAAATTTTTTTTAACTCTTATGAATATGTCAGATTATCATACTAAAAAGCTAAAACATGACTTTTAATACTGGTATACTTTTCTTATGAAGCTCCCTTGGTATATTATTTCAAAAGGTTCACTTTTACATCACTTTCCATTGATTGGAAAATCAACTGCACAGAGCTTAGGACCAATTATTCTTGTTCCCGATCCAATTTACCGCGACTTGCAAACACGTAATCCAAACCCCAAACATATTGCGCTACTTATTCATGAAGAGACGCATCGTAAAAGACAAAAGGAAATGGGTGTTTTAAAGTTTACTTATCAATATTTTTTTAATTCCGAATTTCGCTTCAACGAAGAACTATTGGCAGTAAAAGAAGCCATGAAATACTTGAAGAAAAATAAAATAACCTTTGATTTTGATAAAAATGCAAAGTTTCTTTCAAGCTATGTATATCTTTGACCAATCTCAAAAGAATATGCAGAAAAAGAACTCAAAAAAGTTTGGGACGAAATATAACAATGTAAAAATTTTACTTTACCTTAATTTTTTTCAAAAATAAAAATATAACAACTAATAAAATTGTTAAAGCAGTCCAATCCGGAATAACTTGGGTCAATGTAAGTATCTTTTTCTGGGCAATTGTCAAATAAGCGATTAGTTGAGACTGCGAAGGAGAGACGGAAGTAATTTTGTTGTTCAATGCCAGGTAGAGAATATATATTCCGATGACAAGAAAAATAATCCCGGTGATCAAGTTGGTTGAGTGAATGTGAATTTTTTTGTTAAATAAGGAGAAACGCAGCATCACTCCTCTGACTATTTTACTTTCCGACCAGTTAAAACTATCCCAAAAGTAGGCAATGACAAACATCGGGAATACCATGCCAAACACATAGGTCAAAGATAAAACCAGAGCCTGAAAGAGGTTGGCCGACAGCGCATTAAGTGTCAAAACACCCGCTAAAACCGGTGCACAGCAGGATGAGGCCAGGCCGGAAAATAAACCCAATATATAGATTGACAATACATCGTGTTTTTTGAGTAGCGGGAGTTGCTTAAAAGGCATCGATAGTTTTTTGCCTGAAAAAGACAGGAAAGCAATAAGCAGCATCAGTATGCCGCCCAAATAAAATACCTGTGTATGGTAGCCCTTGAAAAGTTGGGTCAGATAGGCAACGCCTAATCCGATGGGAACCAGAATCGTAGCCACACCAAAAAAGAAAACAAAAGTCATCAGGATTATCGCCCGTTTTTGTTTGAAAGTATAGGCAAAATAGGCAGGTAGCATAAACGTAATGCAGCAGGGTGCAAAAAGTGCAATAACGCCGGCAAGAAAAGAAGCAATGATTGAGACTTCAAATAAAATATTCATGAGTTTTTACTAAAACTTGCGGCTATGGCGGTCGTAATTGGAACAGCGCTGACTAAGCCCAAACTACCCACTAAAGTCCTAACAATTTCACCGGCTATCATTTCCCGGTTAAGAAGAGCAGAGATAGGCTCGCCGCCTGAGATTGCAAACAAAAGTAAAAGCGGAAGTGAAGCGCCGGCATAAGCTAAAACTAAGGTGTTTACTAATGAGGCAATGTGGTCTTTGCCTATATTTAAGCCTCTTGTATAAAGTTGCCTCCAGGTTAAATTCCTGTTGGCTTCTGCGAGTTCAAAAACACAGGCAGACTGGCTGACTGTGATATCATCAAGTACTCCCAAAGCTCCAATTATGATCCCTGCCAAAAATATTCCCTGCAGGTTGATTTTTACCCCAGGCGTCATTGTCAAAAAACTAGCATCCTCCGATCCCAACCCCGATAGTTTCAAAAAATTTACGAAAAAGAAAGCGAGGGCCGCAGTGATCACCAGACTGATTAATGTTCCAAGTAAAGCTGCGGTAGTTTTTTTACTGAAACCATGAGCCAGATATAAAGTAACTGTAATGATAAAAAATGATCCTAATATTGCAATAACAATCGGATTTGCTCCGGCAACAATCTGGGGGATTATAAACTTAATTAAAATCAGAAAAGAAAAATATAAACCTAAAAACGAAGCAAATCCCCGCCATTTTCCAATGACGACAACTGCCAGGAAAAAAGCCAAGCCTAAAATAAATAGAGAGTCTTTACGAACAAAGTCAGAAACGAAAAATTGATCCGAGCCGTCAACTTTTTTTAGATGAGTAATGACAACACGATCTCCCAGTTTTGTCTTGAGATTATTATTAGTCACAACCAACCCACCAAGTTCTGCGATTATTTTTTTTCCTTTTAACTTATTGTTGGTTATCTGAACCTCAACTTTTTGATATGGTTGAAAGACATCTGGTGAAATTTCAATCTGTTTATCTTCTAAAACTTTAGTAACCACAGCCTCATATTTTTGTTCCGAGGGTTTGAAATTTTGCTGTGTCTGCGCAGTTGCGTTTGACGAAAGTAAAAAATACAGTACAAAAACAATAATATAGATAAACTTTTTCATACTCTTTGAAGAGAATACCCAAATGAAGCTACAGAGTCAACTAATTCTTTTTCAGAAACTTTTTTGTGATCAAATTCCACTTTTAATTCCTGCTTATCGTAATGTACTAAGGCTCGTTTTACCCCCTTTAATCTAAGTAGTTCTTTTTTAATGGTATAAGCACATGCGCCACAGTTCATTCCTTCTATATGAAATGTTTGTTTATCCATAATATTCAATGGTGACTTTGTTTTGAATTTTTACTATGCTCGCCATGCCCCATAAAAAAATGCATGAGAGGACAGGCCAGTAAAACTCCGAATAAAAAAACCGAATTGAGAGGTATTTTAAATACTGTAACGGCAATCAAGCCGGCAACAATCCCGACGGTACAAATAAGAAACAGTTTGTTCATATGTTCATAGCTTAGCAAACGGGTTATTAAGAAATTATGAAGAAAGAAATCATAATTAGCTCTCAAGTTTTTTATTCTGAGGTTTTTTTAAGTAGTTATTTTTAGAGACAACGGATCTTCCTAGACGCTTTTCAAGTTTTTTTCTGGCTCCTCCGGCAATACTGCCTCCGGCTTTAGCATCAGATTTTAATTTAGGTATTCCAATTGAATTTTCGGTACGGTGGATTTCCGTTGTTGACCTTTCTCCAAGCATGGTAAAAATCAATTCAAAGTCATCCATGTGATCTCTTAAGTTTTCCCGTTTGAGTCCTTTATGTTTTTTATATTCGCTTGGGGTGATACCAAAAGTTGCTTTTGATATTTCTGCAGTTAGGATTTCATAATCTTTTTGCTGTTTTGCTCCGCGTTTTTGCCATTCTTCAGTCAGTTCTTCCCGAATTGCAATACCTCTCATCCGTTTTTCAATCCAGTCGTTGGAATAGCCTTTGAGTCTATAAAGCATTCGGGTTCTTTTTGTTGCTAATTCGGGATTTTCTATCTCTTTTACTCTTTCGTATCCGATTTTGGCTAACCAGCGTTTAAACGGCTCGGCTTTAGGCGATGGAATGGACTGGATGAGTCTGAATATTCCCTCTGTATTCCAACAATAGGTTTTCTGTTCACCACCTTGTGTTTCAACTTTAAGCATAAGGGGTGGTACAAATTGTACCCCTCCTTTATTAATAAGTTTTGCAAGTTCTTTATCTCTTTGTTTAAGTTTCTTAAAATATTGAGCGGGATCTCTTGAATCCGTAAGCACCTCAATTACATCGTTTATTACAAACCACCATTCTCTTTTATAAATAATTTTTCTTATTTTATTTCCCTTAAATAAGGCAATCTTAGTTGTTTCCATTTCCTACATTTTACTACTTTCATGACTTTTTATTTTGTTGAAGCTCCCATGACCTGACGGTCGGGGACTCAATAAATTCGCTTCGTCAGAGCTGAAATCCTGCCGAAGCGGAAATATACTCTGCATCACTCAATCTAACGATCGGGGATTTACGCGAAGGCGGATTAAAAATAAAAGTTGGTAGCTAAAGAAATTCTCTATAAAAGGAGGCTTACCAATCCGTAAATAAAAATTATAAATTTCGTTCGCTGTGCTCCACAAATAATTTTAGGTACATTCCTATAATTAAGAACTTGTATGGAGATTAAGCTAAGGGTAAAATAATTGTAAAAGAAGTTCCCTGACCGAATTTGCTTTTAACCTTGATTTCACCCTGGTGGGAATGAACGATGGCTTTGGCAATTGCCAATCCCAAGCCGGATCCAAAGACTCTATCTACGGATGAACCGCGATAAAAACGGTCAAAAATATGAACAATATCTTTCTGGGAAATACCGCGGCCTGTATCTTTAACTATTAAAACGACTGAAGTATTATCTTTTTTCATCACCATTTCAATCTTTCCCTTTTGGGAAGTATATTTAATAG
>MGAF01000060.1:0-228 GCA_001789635.1 Candidatus Roizmanbacteria bacterium RIFCSPLOWO2_01_FULL_35_13
TCATTACAATACAATACTCCAGAAGAGGTGTTAAAATCGGAGTACTCTAAATTGCCATTATCAGTTAAAGTTGCACTTAATGGTTGAATGTAGGGGGATTTTTTATTAAAATTGAATAAATTAAACATCGCCATTCCGGTCCCTCGATTAACTTGGCTCGGGATTATAACTTGTCCAGAATCGTTGTTAAAAAAATGAAAACCTTAGTTTTAGTCGGATCGGGTGAAT
>MGAF01000060.1:243-5718 GCA_001789635.1 Candidatus Roizmanbacteria bacterium RIFCSPLOWO2_01_FULL_35_13
TTGAAACAGATGTAAATGTCATTAATCTCGCTAAAAAAAATTCAAAGAGAGAAAGAATTAGTGTCGCTATAATTCCAACGGCATCTGTTCCGGACGGAAAGCAAAAAAATTGGATAGACGACGGAATTCAACATTTTAAGAAACTGCGAGTAAATCCTTTTGGATTAAATATTGTTAATCGCAAAGATGCTAATAAAAAAGTTTTTCTTAAAAAATTAAAATCTGCAGATATTATTCATTTTTCCGGCGGGCATCCCGGATATCTTCTTGAAACCATTAAAGATACGGAAATTTGGAAAATGATTGAAAATCTTTACGAAAGTGGAGTAACGTTATCAGGATCATCAGCCGGAGCTATGATAATGGGAAGTTATCTATTAGCAAATGCTCAAGCGGCATTTGATAAAGGAAATAAACCAAAATGGATTAAAGGATTTAATTTGGTTCCTTACACAATCTTTCCGCACTTTGATTGGGTGCAAAAAAATAAACGGGAATTATTTAAAAAAGTTCCGGATTCAGTACCAAAAGCTATACGTCAAAGTTGGATGGGAATCGATGAAGATACTGCCTTGATAATCTCAAATGCAAAAAAGACTGAGATTATGGGCAAATCGAGTCTCACAATACAAACAGTGAATAAATCACTGAAGCATTATTCAGGTCAAGAGTTTGTAATACATATAAAAGGTTAGACAAATTTACGCGATCGCGTAAATTTGTCAATTGTAAAAATTAATCGCTTAAGTTAATTATAATAGGTTGTGGAAATCCAAGAAATAAAGGCAAAATCAATACTTATTTTATCCAAACTCCCCGATGCAGATTATGTTGTCAATCCTTATATCGGTTGCCGATTCGGCTGTACATATTGTTATGCTAGTTTTATGGGAAGATTTGTAGGTAAAAAGGTAGCAGATTGGGGAGAATACGTATATGTAAAGGTAAATGCGCCGGAACTTTTAAAAAAAGAAATTAAGAAACTAAAGAATAAAGGTCGCGGAAAAAGTATTTTATTTTCTTCGGTTACAGATCCGTATCAAGGACTTGAGGCAAAATATAAATTAACCCGACAGTGTTTGGAAACACTTGTTGAATACGGTTTTAAAGGAACAGTTAGTGTACTGACTAAGTCAGATCTCGTTTTAAGAGACGTAGATATTTTTAAGAAAATAAAACACTCCGATATTGGAATGACAATCACAGCTACAAATGATTCCATTTCCCGTTATTTTGAAAAGTATGCCCCGCCTGCCAGTATGAGACTTAAGGCGATGAAAAAACTCAATGAACTGGGACTTCATACTTATGTGTTTATCGGTCCGCTGCTTCCCCATTTTGTTGCCAAACCAAAAGAATTAGATGAACTATTTGGGGCAATAGCAAGTACCGGCAACAAAGACATTTACGTTGAGCATATTAATTTAAGCAGCTATATTCTCGAACGATTAAGAAGAGAAATGAAAAATATTGATAAAAATATACTGAAAACTTTTTATCAATCTCAAGACAGATCATATCGAGAAAAACTTAACGAAATTGTTATGAGACTAGTTAGAAAATATAATCTGAATTTGAGACTTGACAGTACGATTTATCACAAAGAACTGAATAAAAATTGACAAATATGAAATTTTTATTTTTAACAAATCCGGCATACGGACATCTTAATCCAGTATTGGGAATTATCACTGAGTTGGTTAAAAAGAAACACCATGTCGTGGTTTACAATACCGAAGAGTTTGCGGAAATAATAAAGAAAACTGGTGCAGAATGCAGGTTGCCGCCATTTTCTGTGGGCGAATTTGATACGAGAAAGATGAATAGTGCTTTAAATATTGCTGAAAAAATATTGGAAATTACGGAGATTGCAGTTCCGCCATTGACTAAAATAATCCAGGAGGAAAAGTTTGATTGTTTATTCCATGATGCAATGGGTCTCTGGGGAAAATTAGCAGCTTATAGAACCAAAACGCCTGCAGTTTCGCTTATTTCAAGCATGGCTATAAATAAAAATGTCTTGTTGCGATATACAAAATATTTAATTTCTGACTACCTTAAAGAAATTATTCAGCCCATGAGAACATTAAAAATTTTACACTCGTGCAATAAGATTTATAAAGAAATGGATAATGCAAATGATTCGATAATTGATCTTTTTGTAAACAAAGAAAAGCTTAATTTAGTCTTTACTTCGAAATACTTTCAACCCATAAGCGAAAGTTTTGATCCAAGCTTTAAATTTGTCGGTCCGATTATTTTTGATCGAAAAGAACAAGCCATTCCCGAAAAGTTATTACAAACAAAAAAGCCGAAGATCTACATTTCCTTAGGTACAGCATTTAACGATAATATAGATCTGTATAAAATGTTGATTAAGTCTATTTCCAATTCGTCCTACCAAATTTTTTTATCTATCGGTAATTTTATAAAACCTACTGACTTAGGTAAAATTCCAGATAATATTTATATAAGTGCGTACCTGCCTCAACTAGAAATTCTAAAAGAAGCTGATTTATTTATCAGCCATGGGGGAATGAACAGCGTCAACGAAAGTCTTTATTTTGGCGTTCCGATGCTACTTTTTCCAATAATTCAAGAACAGCGTATCAATGCTTCGCGAGTTGAAGAATTGGGTGCGGGTATTTATTATAAACAAAGAATAAAAGGCGAGGAAGAATTGATTACTTTAACCAATAAGATATTGAGTAATAATTATTACAAAAAAAATGCGCTTAAGATCGGTCAAACTTTAGTTAAAACGGGTGGGCTTCAAACAGCTGTTGACCATATTCTTGCCTTTGTTAAAGGATAAAACTATTTAAGTAAGGAAAAAGAAAATTTGGAGTCGGGATTGATAATTTTCAGTTCTGCGTTTTTTAAAATTGTTGCTCCACCATTTCCCATAACTAATACGATCTTTTTGACTGGGGTTATATATTATTTGGTTTTTTAATTTGGAATTGGAGGAGGATAATTGCAGACATAGGTTGGGCAGTTTGGAACTGTTCCTGGAGGTGGATCCCCGATGATCAGATTCCCTCCCGGACCACAACGTGGCGGTGAAGGACAAGGAACAGTAGTAACTGTTGCTTTAATCGCTTGACATACTCCTGCTACTCTTTTACATACAGCTCCCTCTGGTGGAAACGCCAGATTACATGGTTGACCTGGCTTTAATGGACCGTCCACACAATTTGATCCACACCATACACATTCATCTATCACTATTGTAGTAGGAGTAGGATTTGGTGTTGTTGCCTCGGAGTTAATAACACTAAACTCCACAATTCTTTTTTCATTTTTCGATAAACCGTACCGATAAAGGGGATTTTTCGATGTCACTTTATATGAAGGAGGTGGAAGAAGTGTAATAGAGAAGTTGAGTGCGCTAGATGGTGGAGAGGTGGTATATTTAAAGTAACCATAGGAATCGGTTTTTGCATCAGTAGATGGGTTTGTTTTATTTGCATAATTCGTAAGTTGCCTAATTTGTACAACTCCACCCGAAATTCCTTTTTCTTCCAAATCTCGCTCACCGTTCTGATTTTGGTCAAGATAAACATATCCGGCAATGGTAAGAACGTTTTGCGTTGAAATATTTTGAGTTGCGGCAGCATCACTTCTTATATCTTTATTTTCTTGAATCAATCTACTGGCAAGAATAACAATAAGAATAACGATTGCAATAATAAATAATTCAATCCTTTTTACATACTTATGAAAATAAGATTCCATAAAATTTACAGTAAACTAAACTCTAATACAAATACCTCTTATTTAATAAGTTAAACAAAACCATTTCTATTTGTCAAATGAATATTTTTTTATATTGATTCGGTTGATATAATTCTATAAGACAATTCTATTTTAAAAAAGAAAAATAAAATTTAGAGTTAGGTTGAATTGTTTTTTTAGAAGTGTCTTTTAAAATTGTTGCTCCGCCGTTGCCCATAAGAGTAACTTCTTTTTTCTCTAAATCAAAAATACAAGCGGTTTGTTCATCTTTGCCGAAAATTGAAGTCGGTCCAGTAAGCACTTCTAATTGGAAGTTTTACCGTATCAATGTCCTAAAACAATCCCTGCCAAAACTAGGGAGAGAATAATAAGAACTATTGTATTAAATCCAAATATTCCAACCAGGAAGTTAAAAATAAGAAATAAAATAATTCCCAAAACAATCATCAGTATGATATTCATAGACAAATTTTAACAAATAATAATGTATTTAAGGATAGTCAAGGTATTTATTGGTCCGGCTTTTCAGGAGATAATTAAGCAGTAAGGTTAGGGATATTGTTGCGCCGCAGACTACTTTGTCGGCACCGCCATAATAGAGAAAAATCGTATCGTCTTTTAAGACATAACCACAGGGAAATACTACATCATTAACTATGCCCCTTTTTTCAAAAAGGGTTTCCGGTTCAAGAATTGGATATGGAGTCCAGCCAATAACCTTGGTAACGTCGTCTAAATCCAGGAGTAACACTCCAACCCGATAATGTTGATCGATTTTACTTATTCCATGATAAAAAATGATCCAGCCCTCTTTGGTTTTTAAGGGAGGTGTATTAATACCGATTTTTCCTTCATCCCAGGTTCTGTTATGAGGAGTGATAATGCTGGTTATTTTCAGATAAGAAGAATTGGAAAAATTAAGGTCTTCCACATAATCGATACAGATATTGGGTTCTATTCTATGAAAAATTACATATTTATTATTAATTTTTTCCGGGAAAAGCATACCGTCTTTGTCAGCCATGCCGGGCGGGGAAATTATTTTCGGATTTTCCCACCTTTCCCATTTTTTGGCTAAAAAATCATCCACCGATATGGAAGTTATTGCCAGACGTGGGAGATTGCCATCATAAGCTGTGTATAGCATATAGAGGGTATTTTCAATCCGTGTAATGCGCGGATCTTCACAACCGGCAGGTGATCCGGAGGAAGCCGGTTTTTCATAAGGGGAACGAATGGGATAGATTGGTTGATCCAATCTTTCATCAATTAATATTCCGTCGTTGCTTACCGCCATACCTAAATAAGACAGGTTATCTTCCGATGTAGTTCTATAAACAATGTATGTTTTTCCTTCCAGTTCAATTGCTGCCGGATTAAAAACAGCCTTTTTTTCCCAGCTATGCTCAGGTTTAGGTTGTAGGATAGGATTATCTGGAAACTTGTGACTTTTTATGGTTGCCGGCCAGTTTAACTCAAAAGATTTCATGAAATCATTCAAATCAGCTTCGATTAAGGCACAAGTTGTATCGGCTGCACCATAATATATTTTGACTTTATTATTTTCGATTAATGTGCCTGTAGGAAAGACAATATCAGAAACTATTCCGGACCTTTCATATGATTCCTGGGGAACAAGTAATGGTCCATGAATCCTTCCGGTTATTTTTTGGGGATTATTTAAGTCCAACATAACAGCTTCGATACGAAATTCTTTTTTTATCCGGCTGCTGAAAT
>MGAF01000060.1:5756-14266 GCA_001789635.1 Candidatus Roizmanbacteria bacterium RIFCSPLOWO2_01_FULL_35_13
GGTGTTTTTACGGGCGGGGCTCCAATCTCAAAACCGTCGCTGTTCACTCTCTTTAAGGAAATAATGTAGCGGTCAAGATCCTTATACCATTCATTCCAAAAATTCATATCCCACAAAGTTTCCAGTTTTGAAAATTGGGCATAAGCAACATAAGAAGGAGGATTATCCGTGTTAACTGTCAAAATTACTGTATAAGAATCATTGATTTTCTCTGGAAACATTGTCATCGCTTTGGCGTTAAAGGGAGTAACCAGATGTTTTTGGTCTACTTTTTTTAAATCCTTAGAAAGTGCAACGCCGACTCTGATTCCGGTATGATCGGGTGGATAATTAGCTAAAGCTGTGTAAAAGATCATAAATTGGTTATCTATTTTAGTAACACGCGGATCTTCACAACCAAATTTTTCCCACTCCTGTGTAGGCGGAAAAAATATTTTTCTATTTTCAAAATTATAGCCGTCTTTACTTTCGGCTTGACCAATTACGGATAAACGTAATTTTCTTGAATCAATCTCAATCTCCTTTCCCATTGCCCGGTAGAGTAAGATGTATTTATCTTCGATTTTAATTACTGTACCGTTAAACACTGTGTAACTTTCCCAATTATTTTTGCCATCAGGTTGAAGTATCGGATTCTGCGGATATCTTTGAAATAACATCAGTAGTTTATTTCCTTAATTTCTAAGGAGGATAGCTGAAGCGGTAAATTTGATTTCAGATCTTTTAAGAATCTTTTAAGGTTTGTTTGGGCTACACAAACAGTAGAATCTGCTGCTCCATAGTATACGAACAGATTATCTTTAATTATTGCTGCTCCGCACGGATAAGCTATACCCGGTTTAAATCCATTTATTTCATAATCCTCACTTGGACTCAGGATGGGTTTATTGGTCCGGTATAAAACTTTAGTCGGATCGCTCAGATCAAGTAACATTGCCCCGATATGATATTTACTTGCGTCCTGTTCATTTACTCCGTAATAAATTAATAACCATCCGTCTATAGTTCTGAGAGGCGGTGCCCCGACACCGATTTTACGGCTATCCCACATTCCCAGCCTGGTTTTTATTTTGTGCTCACCCGTTAACCATTTATTTTTTCCTTTAAAGTTAAGATTGTCGACAAAGTCGATAAGAATATCAGGATAAATTCTGTGAAAAAAAACATATTTTCCCTTAATTTTTTCCGGTAAAAGACAGCCGCTCTTATCGATAACATGGGGTGGAGAAATTAATACCGGTTTTTCCCAGTTCCAGCGTTGACTTAAAAAATCATCTACCTCAATGGAAGTTAGAGCGAGCCGTAAGTTAGTCCATCCGTCAAAAGCAACATAGACCATATAAACTTTTTTGTCCAAAAGAGTGATTCGTGGATCTTCACAGCCTCCATATCCTCCAGCTGACATTAATCGGGGGTCAGCGCTTCCGGTATTATTAGTTTCAAATTTAGCTGAAGGGTTATAAACCGGATAATTCAGGCGGCTATCAATTTTTAGACCGTCGGAACTGACCGCATAACCAAACTTAGAAATATAGTCAAATCCCTGCGCTCTGTATAGGATGTGAACTTTGTCATTAATATAGGCTGCGGCAGGATTTAGCGTGGTAAATGCTTCCCAACTATTATGCGTCCGTGGTTTAATTATCGGATTGGCTAAGTGTTTTCGAAGTTTAATTGGCTTTTTAATTATTAATTGAGGATCAAACAGAAAACCAGATAGGTGTACTGCATAAATAACTTCTTCATCTACGTACCAATACATCACGATTTTTTCTTTAATCATGACCGAACCTAATGGAATTGCTTTTTTACCTGGCCAGTGATCTTTACTATTCCAGATTGGTTCATCGGTATTCCAAAGTAATTTATCCGGCTTATTTTTAGCAAATTCGGCAATATAGGCTTTGTAATATGTCAATCCTCCCTCGACAATTTTTTCGAAATATATAACCACAATTCCTTTGGGAAAAAGAAACGCGCCGCCGACTTCTGTAGCGTATGGCGAATCCAATAATTGTTTATTGTCACTGATCCACCCCTCTTTTTTTGAAGATTGTGCCAAATAAATATGTCTGTTACCAAAATACATTATTTTTTTCTTTCTCTTATCCGGATTTGGAACAACAGCTGAGCTTCTGAATTTCTCGACAAAGTTTTCCAGCCGGATATAACTTTCCGTAAGATCAAAATCAATTCCGTCCAAACTTCTGGCACTAAGTAAAGAAGCAGAATTTTTATTTTTCAAAATAAGAAAATATTCCCCATTTTGTTCGACTATTTTTATAGGGTGTGTAATGGATTTGTCAATTTTATTATCGATTAATTTTTTAAGCCGTAATTTTATTTTGTTAATTAATTCCATATTATAATAAACAGTGGTTAACTGCTTAATTTTTACAATAGTATTTTTTAGATAACTTTTAAAGCGCAAATTATTATAAGATAATAGCTGCTATAATTATTTTCATGTTGCTGTTTATTTATACTTTTTTCTCCTTCTTTTTAATTTGGATAGTTGCGGAGAGAAAGCTAAATATTCAATTTAAATACATAGTTATATTTGCTTTTGTTTTAAGAATTTTTGTCACTTTTTTATTTTTAATCAGCAAAAGTGACGACATAAATACTTTTATCAGGGATGGTCGATACCTTTTGACTGGAAGTGTAAAATATGAGGCCAGTTATTTTCCCTTTATAAGTTATCTTGGTGCAGCTGCGGTTATACTTAAAAATTATATTCATCCTTATATTTTTCTAAAGATAATCTTTACCATATTTGATGTATTAGTTTTATTCCCATTGTATTATTTATCCAAAAAAAACTTACAGTCTGCTTTGATTTATGCATTAAATCCGATTTCAATTATCGTTATTAATATTCATGGCCAGATGGACTCGATCCCAATGTTCTTTTTTTTAACCGGACTGGTTTTATTTTTGAAAAACAGAATTTTAGCTTCTATTTTGACTATTTCTTTTGCTATTTATACCAAACCCTGGCCCTTACTTTTTATCCTTCCTCTGTTTAAGAAAACCAATAATAAAATATTATTTATATTCCTCGGTATTTTTCCACTTTTAGGTACGTTTATACATTCGATATTTTTTGCAGTACCTTTTAGTATTATTCTTGGGAAAGTAAAAGATTATAGAGGAATATTTGGAGCTTGGGGATTGAGCAAAATGGCTGTGTATTTGCTTGATTATCATTTAAATCCTTTAGTAGAGTCGGCGATGAGAAGAGTTTTTCTCTTAAGTTTTTTTGGCTTTTCTTATTTTCAGAAAGAGAAAGATATTTTAAGGTCTGTTCTTATTTCGATGCTTTTTCTTTTTGTTTTTTCGCCTACTTTTGGGATTCAGTGGTTTACCTGGCTGGTTCCATTTGTTGTTATTGTCAGGCCAAAATTGTGGAGAATGTTTCTTGTAATCGGAAGTATCTATCTGACTTTTGGCTTTGCCTGGGATGTTTATCAATATTTCAGGGATATCATGCCTCTATGGAATTCGGTAATAACAAGAGTCGGATTTATTACCTGGATATTTATAATCGTCATGTTCTTTAACAACATTAAACTAACTCCGCAAAAACGATAAATTCTTTGTTATCATGATACTATGACCCTCACTGAGGTTTCTTTTTACAGCCGGAAATTTGTTCCCTTTGCTCTGTTATTTTTTTTAATCCTGCTGATTTTTTATTATTTAATTAAGGTTTTGTTATTAACGATTACTCCGACCCAGCAAATTACTCTCTATACGGATCCCATATTCGGAAAAATAAAAAGGCCGATTATTTTGGACCCAAAACCAAGTTCCAATCTTAATTTCAGCATAGACACAATAGAAGGTAAACCCGTGACCAGTACGGAATCGGCGAAAGTTTTCTTTTTACCGTCTGCAGCAGCCAAGTTTGGTTACAGGGAAAGAATATATCTGATAGCAAAATCCTTAGGATTCGATACTGAAGTAGTTAAGCATAAACTTGACGGTAAAGAAGCTGTTTTCCAGGATGCCACACAAACTTTAAAGATTGATATCACGAATCTTAATTTTACCTACGAATATAATTTTGAAAATGAACAGCAAATATTTGAAAATACAATAATTCCACCCAAAAAAGACAGCGAAGATAAAGCTATAGATTTTTTGAAAACAGTAGGCAGATACCCGGAGGAGTTAGCTCAAGGTAAATCCAATGCTATTTTTATTTCTTTCGATCCTGCTGCCCGACAGATGAAGCTATTGGAAACTAGTTTTGGTTCCAATATGGTTGAGGTAGATTTTTATAGGCCTGACCAGGAAATATATCCGGTAGTTTCTCCCAAATATTTTAACAGTCAAAACTACGTAATGCTGGTTGCCTATGAAGGAGATTTTAAAATACTTAAGGCACAGATTAAGTTTTACGAAAAATCAGATTCTCAAATCGGAATTTATCCTGTTAAAACAGGTGATGCAGCCTATGAAGCGTTGAAAACCGGAAAGGGATTGATAATCCAGAATGAATCGGCAGGTTCGGATATTGTAATTAAAAAAATGTTCTTGGGATATTTTGATCCTGATGTTTATCAGGAATATTATCAACCGGTGTATGTATTTTTGGGTAACAATAATTTTGTAGGTTATGTTCCAGCTGTTACAGATGAATTCTATACTGAGTAAAGATACAAGATACAATCAACAAGAAACAAATAATTTCCAAATAACAAATAATACAACTATAAATTTGAATTCTGATTATTGATATTTTTTTGTATCTTGTGAATTGTTTCTTGGAATTTAGTCAATATTAATATAGTCAATATTATTATTAATCCAATTGATAACTTGTCTTGTGTCTGTAAATCGGTCTTCGCTTTTCAGGATTACGATTATGAACTGATGCCCGTTTGATTTATAAAAACTGACCAGATTTTCTTTGGCATTTTCAGTAAATCCGGTTTTTAAGCCTCCTATTCCCTGTACTTCACCTAACAGTTTGTTGACATTTGATAATCGGTGGAAGTATTTATAGTCTACATCGGCTATTGTAATATCTTTGGTAGCAACCATCTTTTTGAGTTCATTATTCTCTAAAAGAGCTCTTGCAGCCAGGGCCAGGTCAAAAGGTGTAGTGTACTGATTGTATTCTTCCAGGCCGGCAGGGTCGACAAAGTGGGAATCAGTCATAGAAAGCTGTTCGATTTTCAGTTTCATCAGATTCAGGAATTTTTCCAGTCCAAAATTATCAGCCAGCGTATAAGCAGCATCATTTCCCGAGTGGACAAGAGTGCCATAGAGAAGGTTTTCCGCGGTGAGCCTTTCGCCAATTAGCAGATCCATTACCTGACCCTCGGTGATTATTCTTTTAACTGTTAAGACATCATCCGGATCATACAGATCTGAAGCAACAAGAGCTGTAATAATCTTAGCCGTTGATGCCGGAATAAACTGCTGATGCGGATTTTTTTCAAATACAGGAGTGAAGGAGGGTAGATCTACTATGTAAGCTCCTTCGGCAGTTATTTGGGGATAATACTGGAATTTCAGAAAAGGAACTGGATTATTTTTTAATTCGGTTTTCTGATCGGCTTTCGCAAATAAATTCCTATTAAAAGCAACTAATTTAAAATACTCAGACTCTCCAGGATAAAAAAGAAGTAAAAGAGTAAAAAAAAGAAAAAATAAATAAAATCTGAATTTCATTTTTATTTTGGTGTCATTCCGGTAAGCGATCCGCCAGCTGGAGGAGAGCGCATCCAGAATCGATTCTGGAGTCGCTCCAAAAATCATCGCTCCCCAGAATGACGGGTAGTCAACTTAATACCAAGTTCTCTCAACTGGTCTGTAGAAGCTTCAGATGGTGCATTCATAACTGAGGTTTTTCCGCCGGATGAGGCGGGGAAGGCCATAACCTCTCTTATCGAGGGTTCGCCTAAAACAGTAAATAAGAATCTGTCAATGCCCGGTGCTATTCCGCCATGCGGAGGGACTCCATAGGTAAATGCCTCGAGCATATGGGAGAACTGTTTTTTTTGTTCTTCGGAAAATCCGATCAGATCAAAAACTTTTTTTTGAATATTTGGATCGTGGATTCTTATGCTGCCTCCCCCAACTTCATACCCGTTAAGAACCAAATCATGCTGAAGTCCGCGGACTTTCAAGGGTTCTTTATCTAACAGTTTCACATCGTCAGGATGAGGCGAAGTGAACATATGATGTGAAGGAGCAAATTTGGCTTTACCTGAACCATGAAAATAATCTGATTCTGTCTGTTCGTTAAACAGAGGAAAATCAACTATCCAGGCAAAAGCCAGTTCGTTTTTATCTTCTTTATTTTTTCTTAAATCAGGTTTGTCTGAATCATATTTTTCTTTTGCATCCTTATGACTGATTCTTGGCCAGGGAGACTGCTGGATTTTTTTATCAGGAAAAATTTCCTTGACAATCTGAGTGAATAAATCTTCTGTTAAGGTTAATATATCGTTTTGATCAACAAATGACATTTCCAGATCCAGTTGGGTAAACTCTCCATAAGCCCGGTCGCGTCTTGGGTCTTCATCCCTGAAGCATCTGGCTATCTGAAAATACCTTTCGATTCCGGCAACCATTAATAATTGTTTGTACTGTTGGGGAGATTGAGGCAGGGCATAGAATTTGCCTTTTTGTAGTCGGGATGGAACTAAGAAATCACGTGCACCTTCCGGAGTGGTCTTTGTAAGTATAGGCGTTTCGATTTCCAGGAAATTTTTTTGGGTTAAATAGTTTCTGATAAAAGTAGTAACCCTGGATTTAAGCAGGAGATTATTAAACATTCTTGGTCTTCTTAAGTCAAGATATCTGTATTTAAGCCTGATTTCTTCGTCAATTTCATAGCCGTCAGTATTAACGGGAATCGGAAGCGGTTTTGCTTTGCTGATTATCTTTACTTCGGTTGCCTGGATTTCTATTTTTCCGGTTTTTAGCTTGGGATTAACCAACTTTTCCGGACGTTGTTTAACAATGCCCTTAATAAAAATTACGTCTTCAGAATTTAGTTCTTTAAATTTTTCATCGCCGACAACCTGAACTATTCCTGTTCTGTCACGTAGATCTATGAAGACGATCTTTTTATGATCTCTTTTCGAATCCACCCAGCCGTAAAGTTCTACTTCCTGTCCTATTTTATCTATCGTTTGCTCTACAAAAAGTTTTTTCATCCTTGACAAAATTGTGAATTTGTATTATTATATGGTTAATCTACCTGTGATGCATGCATCACAGGTTTTTTGTTTGTCATTCCGGCTTGTCCGGAATCGTTGTTTAAACTACGATTCTGGAGTCATTCCGTTCCCCAGAATGACAAGGAGGACAATAGGTAGAATTATACTTTTTAAAAATAATGTTGACAAGGTGAAAATCTTTGTTATACTTATTTCTTAATTCCATGAATAAACAACTTTTTCAAAAGATTTTTTTCCTTCACCTCATTCCCGCCTATCTTAGGTGGGTCAAGGTGAGGGTGACTGAAAAAGCTTAAATAAATTAAAATTTTTCAAAATCACCCCGCCCCAAACCGGCGGGTTTTTTTGTAGGATGCGTTCCCGATTTCATCGGGATTACGCATCCTAAATCCTCCGAAAAACGCTCCTCAAAACGTCGAGCGAATAGCGAAGAGTTAAGTTTTGAGGTAAGTTTAGGAGGATGATAGGAGGTGAATTTTTTATGACAGGATCAGATCAAAGTTTATTAGCAGCCCGACAAGCAGTTCCAGCCTTATTAGGATGGCAAAGAGCTAGAGTGGCTTTAGCAAAGGAGGCGGGTGTAAAAGTAGATGATTTAGAAAAAGTTTTAGGAAAAGGAAAATTTTTAAATGAGTCCCAAATAGCACGTGTGGAAGTTAATTTACATGATTCACCACGTGAATTTAGTGGAGGAGTTGAATTTTAAGTTAGTATTTATTGATTTATTTACTCAACTAAATCAGGTAGTTTATGTTATAATAATTAATTATAGGTTAATCAATCTATAATGTTATTACTCTGATTGTTATTTTAATGACACTTAAGAAAATATGCATTTTACTAAATTAAAATCTCATTTGATTACGTACTATTTGAACGAAATTAATAGTATTCGAGTTAATGGTTTTAAAGTAGGACATATTAAATTTAGATTATTAATGGGAAGCTTACCAACAGAATCTCATATAGCTTTAATATCAGTATTAAGTCGGAAAAAAGTTGAGAATATGTGTAGTAATTCTGAAATCAAATCCTAAATAATTAAAGTTCTTCAACAATCAGCCAACAAAATTGTCAGGATTTTAAAGGTAAATAGTTTTATTTTCTTATGAGTTTAAAAAAACCAAAAAAAATTTTTCAATATCCGGGAAGTAAGGAAAATCCTAATGGTAGCCGAATGTGTGCGGATGGTCTAGTAAGATCTGCCGAGTACGGTAGACAACTTCTTAATGAAGAATCTACACTGAAGTCATTTCAAAACTCAGTAGTGTTTGAAAGTAGGGCTCTTTAAGAACTAAAATGGACAGT
>MGAF01000061.1 GCA_001789635.1 Candidatus Roizmanbacteria bacterium RIFCSPLOWO2_01_FULL_35_13
AATAGCATTATCAATTATATTCAAAATCGCCCTTCCCAGCTTATCTTTAAATCCGTAAATTGTAATATCTCTGACGAACGAACCTGAAACGACAATTTTTTTCGGTACGGCCATTTTCTGTGTGGTTTCCAAAAGATCTTCCATCAGGTCGGTAAGATTAAAAGACTTGGCGTTTTTTTGCTCTTGCGGTGTCTCTGACCAAGCTAAGTCTAAAACGTTCTTTAAGGTAGTCGAAAGACGGTGAGTTTCGGAAAGCGCTTCCTCTAGAGCTTTTTGGTACTCGGTGTTCTCTCTTTTTTGCTGAAGAGCTACTTCTATAGTACTTAGCAAAGTTGCAAGCGGGGTCTTCAATTCGTGTGCCACATCTGCGATAAATTGCTGTTCACGCTTAAAAGCATTGTGCAATCTGTCCAAGAGTTCGTTAAATGAATAGGCGAGTTCTCCTAACTCGTCATCACTCTGAATATCGTCAATCCTGTCATCAAGATTTTTGCTTGAGATCATCTTCATTTTTGAAGCTAAATAAGTCAGGGACCGGGTAATTTTGTAAATGACGGTAAAACCAAAGACTGCCAAAGTTAAAAAAAGCATAGCGAGAAAAAAAGTTCCGTTTTTTAAAGCAAGTACATGAACTACCAACACGACAAATATCGTCATCAGGAAAAGACTGACTGTATACCAGATAAAAAGACGGCTCTTTAGACTTTTAAACATATTTTTATGAGATCCTTCGACTCCCTTTTGATTGCACTTAGGGTCGCTCAGGATGACTTCGCTATCGCTCAGTCATTTTGTAACCTACTCCGTGAATCGTCTGAATAAGTTTATTTTTGAATCCTGAATTGATCTTTCTTCGCAAGGTCGTGATAAACACATCAACCACATTTGATAAGGCATCAAAGTTATAATCCCAGACATGTTCCGTAACCTGGGTCCGTGTCACAATAGTATTTTTATGGCGGAGAAGATATTCAAGAATCGCAAACTCCTTTGGAGTTAACGGAATGATTTTATTACTCCTTTTAACGATATGCTTTGCCGGATCCAGTTCCAGATCGTCGAGTTTTAAGATTGGATCAGCTTCATTATGACTTCTTCTGATCAGCGCCTGAATACGGGCTTTGAGTTCTGCAAAGGCAAAAGGCTTGGCAAGATAATCGTCAGCTCCGCTTTCCAGGCCTTTTACTTTATCTTCAATTTTGCTTTTGGCTGTAAGCATAAGAATTGGAGTTTTGATTTTTTTATTCCGTAGTTCATGGCAGACTTTTAGTCCGTCAACTTTGGGAAGCATTAAATCCAGCATGATCAAATCATAAGATTCAGACTCTGCAAGATAAAGCCCTTCTTCGCCGTCAAAAGCCTGATCGACGGCAAATCCTTCCTCAACTAAGCCTTTTTTAACCACATTAGATAATCGACGTTCATCCTCGATAATCAAGATTCTCATACGTCTATGATACAGGAGAAAGATGAAGATTTTATTAAGATTTTGTCTTTACTAGTATAGGATTTTTATTTGCTAGACTAAAGAATGACTTCACTTTTTTTTCTTTCTGCTTTTTTGGCTGAAGTTGTTGGAACTGTCGCCGGATTTGGGTCATCAACCATATTTCTTCCTCTCGCGCTTCTGTTTATTGATTTTAAAAATGCTCTGGTTTTAGTTGCGTTCTTCCATATTATGGGGAATATTGGAAGAATTGGTTTTTTTAGGAAAGGACTCAATATTGAACTTCTTATAAAATTTGGCGTTCCGAGTATTTTTTTTACTATAGTAGGCGCGTTACTTGTTTCACTTATTACTCAAAATATACTTAAAGGAATTTTAGGAATTTTTCTTATCTCATATTCTTTGTATTCACTTTGGAGAAAGAACTTCCGTATAGAGTCTTCGACGCCGGTTGTTATAGTCGGAGGTTCGTTATCAGGTTTTTTAGCCGGGCTCATTGGAACAGGCGGCGCACTGCGTGGAGCATTTCTAACCGGTTTTGGTTTAACGAAAGAAAAGTATATAGCAACTGCAGCGTCAATTGCTCTGGCAGTAGATCTGACAAGAATACCCGTGTATCTAGGTCAAGGATTTCTTGAAAACCGTTATTACTGGTATCTGCCCATATTGTTTGTTCTGGCTCTTTTGGGTTCATTTACCGGCAAAAAGATCGTAAAAGTATTTCCCTACAAAATATTCAGAAGAATAGTTCTGGTGTCTTTGCTTTTAGTTGGGTTGAAGTTCCTGTTTGAGTGGTTCGTGTAAAGTACATTCATAAAATCTTCATACTTTATCTTTTAGACTGAAGATGATGCAGGATAAATTTGCCCGCTTTTCTTTTTTAATACTCTTTCTTGGTTTAACGGCTGCACTTTTTACAATAATAAGTAGTGTTTTACACACAAGCTTAAGCACAAAAATTCAAAATAAGCCTTCTGAAATGGTTGGTCCCGGAACAAAATTTTGAAAAACAATATATTAAATTGCGGTCATGTTCTTGCCGTTTTGTTTTCTAAAAAACACATACCAACTCATTAGAACTGTATAGCCTGAATAGAGGACAATCTGTACCAAATCCATCTTTTGGGTAACTCCGAATATGGCCTTAATCATATCACCAATAAATGTACCGCCTTGAGGCATAAAAGCCAGGGTCATTTTTCCTATTTCCGGCATCAATCCTGCCTCGGCAAATTCATGCACTCCCCGTGAGAGCAAACCGGCTGCAAAAAGAATGAGCAGAATACTTGTTATCCGGAAAGCATAATATACCGGTAATTTGAGAGTTGCAGCAAAAAGTGCGAATGAAATAAGCAGACCGCCGATCAACCCTCCCATAAATCCGGTAAATATATTTTGAGGATTTGAAGAGAAATAGATCGTTGATAAAAATAGTACAATCTCAAATCCCTCCCTGAATACGGCGGTAAACACAAGAATAAAAATCCCCTTTTGCTCTTCCTTCTCAACTATCTCTTTAATTTTTTTCAGCAAATGGACTTTATAGCGTGAAAAGTATTTATGCAGGAAAAACACAGCCCAAGTAATGAATACCGCTGAGGTGATCATGAGAATCCCTTCAATAAATTCTTCTGTTTTGCCGGAATATATTTCCTGTACTTTTAATCCTAAAACGCTTCCCAAACCTAACAAAAGCACGCTGACTAAAGCTGCAGCTCCTGTTGCTAACCAGACAGTCCTTATGCCTTTTGTTTGATTTAATTTCACTAAGATACCTAAGATGGTAGCAACTATTAACGAGGCCTCGATGACTTCTCTCAAGGTAATAAGAAATGCCGGTAGCATATGTTTTTTAGGAAAAACTTTTAATTTTTACCAATAAAAAACGACCTGTAATTTAAGGCCGTAGAAAATAATGTCAACAATTTTTGAGGTCGGGAGCAATCCTCTTTACTATGAACTCCCTTTAGAGAAAAAACAGCGATTTCATCTTTTTATTATAGAAATATAACCGGTTGAAAATCAACTGCAAATTATATTGCCTGGTTAAATCACTATTCCAGACAATTTTCTATACTGAATTCGCGGGAACACTCGTAATCTGTTTCGCCCTGTTTTATCTTTTCTACCCGGGCATTAGTCAATATTAAAGAAGCAGATACTATTAAAAATATACTAAAAGATGCTGCCACTAAAACGCTCTTCGTAAAACCTTCTACTTTTTGCGGATTTTTAAACGCGGTAATTAAATCGTGAAGACCAAGGAAAAAAATTCCTCCTGCAGGAAGAGTCCCGAGAAAAGCTTCTTCACCTATACTAGGTTCATAGAACTGCAAAAAATAAAAATATAGTAGCAGAGCTGAAATGATAAAAATAAATTGATTAGTCAAAAGAGCGAAAAATCCCGTTCTGATTCTTTTGGAAAGAAAAAACGGCAGAACCAGAAGAATTCCTTCCGGAAACTCATGCAATCCCAAAACTGTTACCGGAGCCAAAGTAAGCTTTAGCGGAATATAACGCGAACCCTCAAAAAAAATCTCGGAGATGCCAAATCCTTCGCTGACTTCATGAACCCCCAATAGTAAAAAAATTAATATGCTGAACGTTTTATGATTATGAATGTTGTCAACTTCGGACTTTTTGCTGATAAGATGAAAAAGAGTCATTAAAACAAAAAGAGTTAAAAAACCGGTAGCAAAACCAGACGCTACGTATATAAGATTAAACTCCATTAATTTGATATTAATTAAATGCACAATAAGTAGATCAAGCGCCAAAATTATCATTAAATAACCTGAGAAAAACTCCCAGGCTTTTTGATTGGCTTTAATTTTGGAAAGATAAAAATAAGCAATAAAGCCGCCTATTAAATTAAAAGCAGTTATCAAACCGAGCATTATATAAAAAGTCATTGAATTAGACTACCATAACGTAAGAGATTAAGGAAGAAGAAATCCTCCTTTATAGCCAGGAATCCACCAGGGAATAAAAACATAGATCATAAAAGCCATGCCAAAAATTAAGGAGAATACAATATATAAAAGTATCAGTAACGCATAGTCTCCAAGGTTTTTATGATCTTTCTTATCACAACATCTACCCCAATATGAATGGAGAAAAAAGAAGAGAACACCTGCTAAAAGCAGCGGGAGTAAAAATAATTTTTTGTCTCCTTCCTGCCGTAGTAATAAAAGATAGCCTGATGTAGTGAGAAAAATTAATAGTGCGCCACAACAGACGAGATGAAAAAAGAAAAAAGGAATAACCGTCCCGATAAACTTTTTCACAAACAAAGTATAAATAGAAATGATTAAAGTTTTATGAAGAAGGATTAATTTTTAAAATAAGTACAAACTTGACCCGGGGTTACATTTTGTGTTGGTAAAACAGTTGAATTGGGCGGTGTCGGAGTACGTGTTCGAGTCGGAGTGAGACCGCCCGGAGTGGGAGATATAAAAATAGAAGTTGGACTAATTGGCTGTGTCGGACTGATTGTTACGGGTGTCGACGACTTGATAATCTCAAATTGATCGACCACCTGACCGGCTATACTTTTAAAATACCCGGTCGCTCTATTAGGGTTTCCGCCGACGTTAAATGTGATAAAAAGCGCTCCAAAAGGCGAACTTCCTCCCTGATCCGTAGTCCAGATATTTGCCCAGATATAGTTACACCCCGATCCTCCCCCATAAGGATACGATGTGGGAAGACACCTATCCTGATTTCTGGGTCCGTTTCCTCCCAGTCCCGAAACAAAAACAAAGGTTTTACCCGGAGCTACCAGGACGCTATTTGGATTTCCGGGTATACCACCGACCAGTGGATGTTGAGCCGTATCAACTGTGAGACTTTGAATATTGGTTAGTGTTTTTGTTCTTTCATACGTATGCTCGTGGGCAGTTGCTATAATAGCTCCTTGTTGTCTGCAGGCTTCATATACGGCCCACCCCATCTCATCGGTTTTGCTCCCAACCTGCATTGTGCCTTGATTTTTATGCCAGGAACAGATCTTCCAGGTATGATTATCTGTCTGGAGCTGGCTTTGAATATATGGAGCATATGTACTGGTTCCGATCGAGTTACCCTGAAGTCCGACAAATATCATTTTTAATCCTTTATAAACGGCAGAATACAACTGATCATTTAAGTCTGGGTTATCCGGGACAACCCCGATTCTTGCGAGTCTATCCTTTTGGAATTTTGCATAACACCCGTCAGGGTCACCGCAGCCTTCCGCCCAGGATGTATTATCATGATTTCCAACCGAAACAAAGTAAGGAAAATTTGCACCCAAAACAGAATCTATCTTACCCCAAAAAGCAGTTGCATTATAGGAATAATCAAAATCCCCTTGATGAAGTACTGCCTGCGCCCCCTCATTTTTAATTAAATTAAGCACTGCTGTTGCGTTGTTACCATTACCTGCATCACCAATGAAGGCGACTTTAAAATTAGGGTCGGTAGATACTTGAGCCTGAACATTTGGAATAATAAAAAACAACATGCTCATGGAAAAAAATAATGTGGTAAACAGGCGGTTAATATTAATAAAAATATTGGTTGACATAAAAGTTTTAAATTACAATTTTTGCTGCAGGGGAATCTCTAGAGAAATTTCCGTTTTTCCATCTTCGCTTTCTGCAAAGACATTGACAATTTGGTCTCCTTTTTTTGCGGTAAAAGCAAATTCACTCTCGATCCCTTCTATCTGTTCATTGTAAATCAACCAACCCAGTTTTTGAAATTCCAGCTTATACCAGATCATTGCTTCTCTAGGAGGTGTATTAATCAAATAGTCTGCCTCGTATCCGATTCTTACGCCATCTTCTTTTTTATAGGATTTTTCCACCGTAGAATTGGGCAAAACAGGAAGCTCTGGAAATCCGTCGACCAGTCTTCCCTGTGCCGACACTTTTCCGGGTTCTTGCTGTTTATTTTTCTGCACCGCAATAATAGCCAGAAAAATTAATACCAAGATTATTAAAAGGACGTGACCTCTTTTTATCATATTATTAACATAATATATGTTTTTCAAAAGTATTTTCAGCAAATTATTTTTCGACGATTAGTCTGCCTTTTTGGCCACTTGATTTGTGTCCAGAAACATCGCAAAAAAACTCGAATGTCCCGGGCGTATCTACTTTAAATGAAAAGGATTCAAATTTTTCCGAAAGTTCTTTTTTAAGAGATAAATATTTTTGCGGTTCGTATATAACAAACGTATGATAACCGTCATTGGTAATATTAAATTCCAACGTATCGCCAACCTTAGCACGAATCGTGCTTGGGTCAAAGAAAAAATCGCCAGACTTCATGTTGATCTTTATAATGCGGGGTTTTTGCAGTTCCTGATATTTTTGAAATAAAATAAAGCCGCCTATACCCAATATAAATAAAAACAACAGGATCAAGTTGATTTTAACTTTCATATAACTTCAAACTGGCTTATCATTCCCGCTTCCATATGTTCGGGAATATGGCAGTGGATTAACCAGGTGCCGGGATTGTCCATCTGTGTTAATAGTTCAACCGTATCTCCTGTCTGAATGAGAGTCGTATCTTTCCAAACTAAATTTGAGCTGGATTGACCATTAGTTGATAAGACTAAGAATTTTTGTCCGTGGATATGGATTGGGTGTTGCATCGGGTGCATGGATTGATCATCGTTAAAGATCTTAATTTTGACAGTATCGCCTTTTTTGAACTCCCAACCAATATACATATTTTCTTTTTCCGACTCTTGGTCTATTAGTTTCCATGTGAGCGTATTAGTCGTCGATTGAACATTCATCATTCCCATATCGTCTTCCCATTCGATTTTCTCAACCTCTCCCATAGACATTTCCCGGTCTTCCATCATCTCTCCGTTCCCCATCATATGTTCACCCATTGAACTGTTATTTTCGGGCGCAGAAGAGCCCATCTCTAAAGTTAATTTTAGGTCTTTATCCGCTGGTTTATTAAAAAATGATTTTAATGGTTTTAAACTATCTATTAGATCCTGGTTTTCCCGAAGCACCGGAAGATAAGTTGTTGTTACCGGATGCTTTTGGACATCAATTGTCCCTAACGCATAAGTTTGATCTGGAGTTTGATTAAGAATTTGGTACTCACCGTCTTTAGCGAAGGCAATTTCGACAATCTGGCGTTCCGATGGACCAATTATCACACTATCAACCCATTGCTCATGTTCATATTTACCGTTATCAGAACCCACAAGCTTCATTCTGACATTGGGAATGGTAAAATTAAATACACGGGCGTTGGCGGCATTAGTAATATAGAAACGGACTCTCTCGCCCTGTCTGACTGATAATTTGTAGTTGTCGTCTCCATTGATAAACATTGTATTGCCAAATCTGCCCATAAGAGTATGATCAATAACTGATTTATCAAAATTGGCGATCTGACCGCCTTCGATTAGAATATCGTCCAGGAAAAGCGTCTCTTCACGGTCAACCTCTCCCCAATAATCAGGAGAATTGGGAGTCACGAGGAAATTACCATAGAGTCCCAACTCCTGTGCGTAATCTTCACGCACATGCGGATGATACCAATATATGCCAACGTCGGGAAAAGTCATTTTGTAGGAAAAGCTTTCCCCCGGCTTCACTGCTTTTTGAGTAATGTCGGGGACTCCGTCAAACTGATTGTCGAGCCGTACTCCGTGCGAGTGGATCGTTGAATCAACATCGGTATTATTTTTAAAATTCACTGTAATTACGGCATTTTGAGCAACTTTAATCAGCTGCCCGGGAATTGAACCGTTATAAGCAAGCATCTTCACATCGTTTCCGCCTATATTCTTTTTTACTATGCTAGCGGTCAGATCATAAGTGTCGCCATTTTTAAGTTCAACAGTAGTAGGGTCAGTCGCCGCAGGAAGAATGCCAATTTCCTGTGAAAAATTAACTCCTTTCTGACTGTTTTTTGAATAAAACATGTTCCAACCGAAATACAAAATGGTAAGAAACAAAATAGCGATAATAGCTATGACAAAATATCTTTTCATATAAACAGGGAAACATTAAATTGTACCTTAAAAAAATTAAGAATTAATTAAAAAAAGGTTATAATAGCATTATGAAACTTACCATAATTTTAACAAGTAAAGACCCCGAAACCAACTGGAATGCATTTCGTCTTGCCAATCTTGCTTTAGGGAAAGGTGACGAAGTTCAAATATTTCTTTTAGGTGAGGGAGTTGAATATGATGCGATACATCAGGAACAATTTGATATCCAAAAACAAGTTGCCAGTTTTCAAAAATCACAAACTGCAAAAATTTTAGCGTGTTCAACCTGCATGAAAATTCGAAACAAAGATAATTCACCAACTTGTCCTTCTGGGGGAATCGAAGATTTGTATTTCCTGGTAAGAAACAGTGATAAAGTGTTAACTTTTTAAAAAATATGAAACAATCTTTAATACTTTTACTTTTGTTTGTCACTGTTCTAACTACATCATCTATTGTTTCTGCTCAAGCAGTAGCTCATTCTAACTTGTCAACTGACGATCACACTGCCCGTGAGGAAGCGAATGGAAAAGAAATCTGGGAAAAACTACAAGCAAAAAGGCTCAAATGTGCAAATTTGACCGACAATAACTTTGAAGCGCTTGGCGAATACTTTATGGGACAAATGGCTGGTGAATCTCACGAGGCCATGAATAACATGATGGAGACTATGATGGGAGAAGAAGGAGAGCGGCAGATGCATGTGGTTATGGGCAAAAGATTAAGCGGCTGTCAATCCAAAGCTCAACTACCGAAAAATGTAGTGGATTTCATGCCGATGATGAACATGATGATGGGTATGATGGGAGGAGGTGGTAATCCTATGATGGGAAATTATGGCTGGAGTAGTATGGGTTGGATTCCGATGATCTTTTTTTGGGCGATTCTTATCCTTAGTGTAGTTGCTCTTATCCGTTATCTGGGCGGTTCAGGAAAAAGAAATGATGAATATAGATCGCCTCTGGATATTTTAAAAGAACGCTATGCCAAAGGAGAGATCGGCAAAAAAGAATTTGAGGAAATGAAAAAGGAAGTAATATAACTGGTTTCTAAAAAGTAATAAAGTCTTTTATTTTCTTTTCATCATACGATTCCAAAATGTCGCGTTTACCAAGTCTTGTTAATATGATTTTTCCGTCATAATTACCCGGGGCTAAATACACATTTTCAGAATATTTTTTAACAAACTGTTTTAGTTTATCAGTCAATCCTTTCTCGCAGATGTATTTTTTACAATTGTACTGAATGACTACTCCTGGTTTTCCTTTCCCGTCGGCGTGTTCAAGCATATGTTTTTGGATAGACTCCGGCATTTCCTGATCAGATATGTGCGAGGGAGGATTCTGTTCAATGTGTCCTGTTATATCAATCGGAGGTAATTTAGATTGAGCCGGTTGAGATTGTTTATACCAAATAACTACGCCTATCAGAACTACAACCAATAGCAGAGCTGAAGCTTTAATCGTAAGGTTTTTCCAGTTGAAAGTATTTGATTTCTTCTCTGGATGAAGTTTTTCTTCAAGTTTCATAAGGTACCTCCGTTCTCTTCTGTTAAGCTGTTGTTTACTTTTTAGTTCATCTATTTGTTCCTGAATAGTTTGCGTATTCATTGAGATATTACAATTTTAGTGATTTTTATCACATTTTTCAATCAATAAACCGGCAGCCAGTAGCTTATTTCTTAACTATTTACTTTTATACTCCTTCGCTCTCAATTTATAACTAATGAATATGATAGAGCTTCGGAAGTATTACCTACACTGATAATCCAATCGTATAATGCCTCGAAGCTATCAAATCTTTTTATTTGATTGCGAAGTGGCATTATTAAAAAATTCAATACTCCAGCCTAATAAATAGCCAAAAAGCCAGGCGGTAACAACAGAACTGATTAAACCTACTACAAATAGCCCCGAACCTGAATCAGCTTGGCCAGCGTTAGTTAGATCAATAATATGGAACCACGATCTACTGATTTGCAGAAACAGTTCAGGGAAAATTGAGACTAAAATCCGGCAAACAACATAGACTATTCCGATAGTCAGCGCAAATGCATTGGCTAAAACCATTTTGTTAGTTTTCATTATTATCACCCTCTTTCATCAATAAATTATTTTGAATATTTTTTAAGCAAAAAGACGAAAATTGAAACAATTGATATAAAAATAATAATATCAATAAAAGTGTTCTGGAAGTATTTGGCAATATTAAAAATAAACATCCGGACTGTTTTACCGTATCCATCCATCTGCTGCATCTCTATTTTTCCCAAAAAGTTAAATATGGCGATTAGTATTCCTGACAAAAAGAATATACCGGCCCCCAAATATTTAAGGACAGTATAAATTTTCTGTCTGTTTCCGCCTGATAATTTGCCCGTTGCTGATTTATAAAATATCGAAAGGATAAATAAAGGAAAAACTATTCCCAATACATAAGAAAACGAAACAATTATTGCTTGAAATAAAGAGGGTGAAAGAGTGGTAAGAGTTATTGCCGCAAATAATACAGGCGCACAACAGGCTGAAGTCAAGCCGGACATTAATCCCAAGCCAAAGACTGAAACCGTATTAATTTTTTTATCAAGCTTGGGTTTGACGTGAAAAAACTGCGGAATATGAAATACAGGTTTAATGGTCATAAAACCCATAAAAATCATAAAGAGTGCGCCAAAATAATATATCTGTTTATGATAGTCATCCAGGAAAAATACGAAGAAGCGGAATCCTAAAGCAACAGGAATAAGTATTAAGGATAAACCTAAGGCAAAAATCAGTGTGTAGTAAACTATTTTTTTCTCATCCTTAAATATTGTTGCAATATAGGAAGGAAAAAGAAATGTTATGCAGCAGGGGGCAAATAAAGCCAGAACTCCGGCCAGAAATGAAGCTGTTAATGATATTCCGAAGATAAAATTTGCATCCATTTTAATTTACGAATGCCTTGACTTTAAATATCAATTTTGAATTATCGGGATCGTTAGTGTTCATATAGACCTCCCTTTCAACCAAGCCATTAACCGGCATTACAAATGGCCTGTATGTAACCCTGACTTGGGCTTCAGTTTGAGGAGCTATCTCAAAAACTTCAGTTCCCGGTGAATGCATTCCGAATTCTTTACTTTCAGAACCCTTGTAGATGATTTGCCCAACGGTACAACCACAGCTTGAGTTGACATCGGAAAGTTGCAGCGGTTTTGTTCCAATATTTTTTACTATAAAGGTTGCTTTTTGTGAATCGGATACTTTAATTTTTCCGAAATCTTTAAATGATTCTTTAACTTCTGCAATTGGTTTTTCCTTATCCTTTGAAGAATAAGATAAAACTTTTGACTGCGGTTTACTGGAAGAATTCAAAAGTAAGTACGAACCGATGATAAAAACTAAAGAAAAAATAACTATACCTGCAACCAATTTTTTGTTACCCATATTATGTTTGGAAAAAATTAATAATATCTTGTTGTGCTATTTTTCCTTGAAAATTATGTTTGTAAAATTGAGCTACTTTTTTTTAAGAACTGATTTAGTAAATCCTTTTTGGATTTTTCTAATTGATGAATTATTTTTACTAAAAGTTTATGAACTTCTAAACAACTTAAATCTTTATCTACCTTAAAAATAACTTGATTTAAATATTTTCGGCCTTTATGCAGATGATCGATAATCTCTTTTTTAGACTTCATACAGTATCTTACAAAGTGAAAGGTTAAGATTTTATGAAGATTGGGAGTATAGATTTGGAATAAATAGAGGAGATCGAACATCTTAGAACCGAATGAGCTTATAGTAGGCAAATATTATCTATCGCTTTATGGAATAAACTATCACCTTCTGGTCGGAGCTTTGTGGTGTCGTCTGACCCCAATCGTGCTGCGAACCGTGGACAAAGTTCGTACCCATTTTAGCTTTAGCTACATACATATTCCTACATTACAAACACTATAGTTCGCTCTATTTGAATAGGTTAAGAACTTCTATCAAGAATCTCCTGAATTTCCCATTTAGTGGGGTTTAATAATAATTATTTTTTGAATGTCATTCCCGCGAAGACGGAAATCCAAGCTAAAGATTCCTTTTAATAAGTAAAAAAACTATAATACTGTTTTTTTAAGGCTTTCATTTAAGGCGGTAGTGATAAGTTCTTCCAAATTTTGATATTCCCCAAAATCTGCTTTTTGAAGAGCTTTAATATATGCTTTTCGTTCATTTCCTTTTTCCGCTTTTATTTCAATAATTGGTAAATTTAATCGCATCAATATATAGCTAGTTAACATGCGGGCAGTGCGACCATTATAATCAACAAACGGATGAATATAAACAAACCGGTGCTGAAAATTAGCTAAAAGTTCAACTACTCGCTCTATAAAAGTTTCATCTGTGAATTTTGGCAATTGAGATATGGCAAACTCGATATCGTCACACAACACTTTTATCATTTCAGCAATTTGGGAAAAATGTGGAACTTCCTTTCCCGAATAGGTTACCTGAATAGTTCGAAATTTACCGGCATCATCTACTAAAATATCACTAAAACAATCTTTATTAACCTTCTTAATTAAATCCGCCGTAATTCTTTTATTATCTTTAGAAAATCCTTTAAGAAGAATTAATCCTTTCTTTGTTCCCAAAACCTCGAGTTTTAGTACTTTAAGTCTTGGAAGAATTCCATATTTGGTTTGTTTATAAGATGTGTCGCCTCCCTTAACCATGAATCAAGTATAGCTTATTTTAAGAAAGAGAAGATATCCTTTCGTGAAGCTTTAGGATGTTCTATCTTGGTATTACGATATATTGCCTCGGGTAAAAAAGCATTAAAAAATCTATTCAAAGCTGATTTCTTTTTTTTCATCTGAGAAAATTTTTTATAGTTAGCCTTTATTTGTCTATTCATATAGATATTGTAACATGCTTAACCTTAAAAAGGTTCGAACCTATCCAAGTCCGCTTGTTTTTTTGAAGCTAAATATTAGTGCTGGCGGACGTAGACGCTCTTCGAAGCTTTTGGACAACCACAAAAGAACAATTTTATATTCCCAATTTTAACGCGGTTTAACTAATATCTGTTTCAATTCTGAAACTCTATCAATAATATAGTTAGGATTTGTCTTTTTTATTTCATCTAAGTTGTAATATAATTTGTATTCTTTTATAAAAAACAGAGCCGTTTTGCTGCCGGCCGTATTCCCAATGAGGATATCGCTTTTGGAGTCACCTACGACCAAAACTTCTTCAGCTTTAATCTTTAATTTGTTAACTGCTTTAATTACAGCTTCCGGATCTGGCTTGGCCTTAACAACATCATCTGCGCTAATCACCAAATCTAGATAATTCTCAAGATTGTATTGTTTTATCATTTGGTCAATATACCACCTGTAAGCAAAAGTAATTATTGCTATTTTTATATCACTTCCTTTTAATTAGTTAATACTTGTTATCGTCTATAGGATTAAACTCTAGGCCACCAGTGGAAT